>CAMPJN010000141.1 GCA_946886875.1 uncultured Pseudomonas sp. | reverse complement strand
CGGCGAAGGTGCCGTAAATAAAGCGCCGCTGCGACTCCTCGCCATCGTCGGGAAACCCCTTTTGCAGCGCCAGCGGCTCCTGCCGCGAGAGCAGGGCGACGCCGTAGTGGCCTTTCTGCCCGTGGTAATGCACGTGATAACCGAGCTGGCGAATCTCCGCTTCGGGAAATTGTTCGTCGGCAACTTTGGTTTCCTGCAGACCGATCACATCGGGTTGATGTTTCTCGATGAGAGCCGCGAGTTGATGAGGGCGCGCACGCAGGCCATTGATATTGAAGGAGACGATCTTCATGGGCGGCAAGTCCTGGGGCCAAATTCGATAAGGCTGCGATGCTAGCCCATCCTTGCGGCATACGGCCAGTTCTAGCGGGCGGGCAAATGCAGTGCTAGGGTGCTCTCAGACCATAAAAATAAAAGAAACCAGAGGTCGTCGCCTATGCCACATAGTACCGCTGAAGTCCGCATGCTCGATGGGGGTTACGCCCGTGAAGCGCGTTCATTGCTGTATCACGCCTATCGCCACGAACCCACCTTCGCCTATTTATTCGAAGCCGAACGTCCCGGCTATGACCAGCGCGTACGCGCCACCGTGCGCGAGTTGGTGCTACAGCACTTTCGCGAGGATCTACCGGCGATCGGTTTGTTGATCGACGATCGCTTGATCGGCATGGCGTTGATCGCTCCGCCACAACGGCGCCTGGATATCACCGAAAGCTGGGCATGGCGCATGCGCATGTTGCTGACCACTGGCTTTCGCTGCACCAAGCGCTATCTGGAATATCACGACGCCGTGCTAGCTTGCCTGCCGCCCGGCCCTTATCACCTGTTGCCGCTACTCGGCATTCACCCGGAGTTCCAGGGCCAGCACCTGGGCGAGCAGCTACTCGAGGCGCTGCATAACTGGTGCGCCGAAGACGGCAGTTCGCAAGGGGTGGTGTTGGACACCGGCAACGCGCGCTATCTGGATTTCTACAAGCGCCAGGGTTACGAAGAACTCGGTGAAGTGGCGGTTGGCCCGATCATCGAACATGTGTTCTTTCATCCCAACCCTCAGCCGGTACTCAAAGCCAGCGCGTGAGACATCCAGAGAAACGGGCAGCGGCGTAATAAAGGGTAACGCTGTACCTGGCCATAGGCTCTAGCCCGGCACTTGGCTCGTGTTAGCATCCGGGCATGACTGTGCTTAGCCCACTGTGCGCGGCTCTCGCGTTTTTAATATTTAGCGCCTCTGTTTTTGCCGAGGCGCGCTTGCAGGTGCGCGTACAGCCGGCCAACGCGGCGTTGAAGGAAAACGTCGAAGGCTATATCGGCAGCCTGGAAAACAAGGATATCGACGACCTGCAGCGTTTCCGTCGCAGCGCCGAAACCCAGGCCACCACAGCCTTGCAGGCCTTGGGCTATTACCAGCCGCAGATCAGCAGTGAAGTCACTACCTCCCCACCAACTCTGATCCTCGATATCGCACCCGGCGAGCCGGTGCGCCTGCGCGAAGTCGAGGTGCGCATCGAGGGTCCGGCGCAGCAGTTATCGGCATTCCGCCTACCCAAGGCGGCGCGCATGCAGCCCGGTGATGCGCTTAATCATGGCCGCTATGAAGCCGCCAAGCGGCATATCCAGAACCAGGCCTCGCGCTACGGCTTCTTCTCGGGGCACTTCAGTCAGCAGTCGCTGCGCATCGACCCCCAGGGTGGAGTTGCCGATGTCGAGTTGGTTTATGTCAGCGGCCCGCGTCATCACATGGGTGAGGTGAGCTTCAGCGGCGATACGCCATTCGAAGGTGCCTTGCTGCAACGGATGGTGCCCTTCGAGCAGGGCGCCGCATACGACTCCGAACTTATCGCCGAGCTGCATCAGGCCCTGCGTTCCAGCGGCTATTTCGAATCGGTACGGGTCGATGTCGACCCCGGCGCGGCGCAGGAAGCGCGGATTCCCGTCAACGTTCAATTGCAGATGCGCAAACCCCGCAGCATGGCCTTTGGTCTGGGCTTCGCCACCGATGTCGGGCCGCGCAGCAAGGCTAGCTGGACCCGTCATTGGGCCAACCCACAAGGCCACAGCTATGGGGCTGAAATGGAGCTTTCCGCGCCGCAGCAAAATGTCGGGCTGTGGTACGACATCCCCGGCGATCCACCCTTGACTGACAAGCTGCGCTTCGTTGGTGGTTACCAAGCCGAAGATATCGCCGATACCGACAGCCGCAGCAAGCTGTTAAAAGTTGGGCCGGAATGGCATAGCCAGCTGGACAACGGCTGGTTGCGGGTGCTTTCGCTGAAATGGCAGCACGAGGAATACCAGTTGGGCGACGATGCCGGCCTCAGCACCTTGTTGATGCCAGGGTTCAGCTACTCCTATCTGCGCAGCGACAACCCGATCAACCCGAACCATGGTTATCGCCTGCAGTTCGATCTGGCGGTGGCCAAGGAGGGCTTGTTGTCCGATGCTGACGTCGTACACGGCGAGGTATCGCTCAAAGGCCTGACGACCCTTGGCCGCAGACACCGCTTTCTCGGCCGAGTGCAGGTCGGCGGCACCGAATCCAATGGTTTCAACGCCGTGCCGCCATCATTGCGTTTCTTCGCCGGCGGCGATCAAAGCGTACGCGGTTACGACTACCAGAGCCTGTCACCGGAAAATAGCCAAGGCGACAAGATCGGCGGCCGTTATCTGGTTGCGGCCAGCGTGGAGTATCAATACAGCTTTGCCGAGCGCTGGCGCTTGGCGAGCTTCTACGATCATGGCAACGCCTTCAATTCGCTCAGTGCGCCTTCGGTTAAAAGCGCCGTGGGCTTTGGCGTGCGCTGGGTTTCGCCGGTCGGCCCGCTGCGCCTGGACTTGGCTCACCCGCTGGACGGCGAGGGCGGGGTG
Source organism: uncultured Pseudomonas sp. (assembly GCA_946886875.1). Next base: position 5,787 of record CAMPJN010000141.1, on the reverse strand, counting down.
CGGGTGCATTTTTCCATGGGCCCTGAGTTGTGAAGCGGGCGCTGAAAGTTTCCTTAGTCAGTCTATTGGCTCTGATTCTGGTGTTAGTGGTCGGCGTAGCGTTGCTGCTCGGTAGCGAAAGCGGCAGCCGCTGGTTATTGACCCAGGTGCCGGGGGTGCAGGTGGACAATTTCAGCGGTCGCCTTGGTGGGCGATGGCGCGCGGAACAGTTGCGTTGGCAGGGCGACAGCCAGGTGAGCGTCGATGAACTCGTATTCGACTGGTCGCCATCATGCCTATTGCGCCTGACGCTATGCGTCGAACGCCTGCATGCCGAACGCATCGCCGTAGGCCTGGCGCCGAGCGCGCCGACTAGCGACAGTCAGCCGCCGCTACCGGATATCAGCCTGCCGTTGGCCTTGCAATTGACCCAGGTGCATATCGGCAGCCTGCATATCGATGGCGCCGAGCAACTGCAGAACCTGCAACTGGACGCCCGCTGGACGGCCGACGGCGTACAGATCGACAACCTGCATGCACAGCGTGAGGAGCTCAGCATCAGTCTGCACGGCAGCCTGCAAGCCCAGGGCAATTGGCCGCTGAACCTCGCCGGCACGCTGCAATTGCCGGCACCGCAAGGGCAGCCCTGGCAGGTTGCGCTGCAGATCGATGGCAACGTCAGGCAAAGCGTGCTGTTGAACGCGGAGAGCAGCGGCTACCTGCAAGGGCAGCTGGTCGCCGAGGTGCAGCCTTTACTGGAAAACCTTCCCGCCCGCGCCCAACTGCGGCTGGACGAATTCAAAGCCAGCGCCGAGCTGCCCGATACCCTACGCCTGAACGACCTGATCCTCGATGCCCAGGGCGATCTGGCCAGCGGTTACCAGCTCAGCGGTAATGCCGAGTTGCCCGCTGACGGCGGTGCCGTAGCGCTGTCCTTGAATGGCGTGGTGGATGCCGAAGGTGCCCGCGTCGACGCGCTGAAGCTGAGCGCGGACGAACAACAGTATGTGCAGCTCAGCGGGGTGCTGGATTGGCGCGAAGGCTTCAGCGCGGACAGTCATCTGCGCTGGCAGGATTTTCCCTGGCAACGCTTGTATCCGCTCGAACAGCAGCCCCCGGTGCAGCTGCGCAGCTTGACCGCCGACCTAAGCTACGCCGATGGCAACTACCTGGGCAATGTCATCGCCGAGCTGAATGGCCCGGCTGGCGCCTTCAGCCTCAGCAGCCCGCTGAGCGGCGACCTGAAACAGCTATATCTGCCTGAATTCAAGCTGCACGCCGGGCCAGGCCGGATCGAAGGGCAGTTGACCCTGGGCTTCGCCGACGCCATCCGCTGGGACGCTCAGCTCGAACTGAATGAGTTCGACCCCGCGTATTGGCTGGCGGAATTACCCGGCACGCTCGCAGGGCCAATCAGCAGCCAGGGGCAACTGGATAACGGCCGGCTATCGCTGAGCGCCACTGTGGATATCGGCGGCGACCTGCGCGGTCACCCGGCGCTGCTGCAGGCCCAGATACAAGGCGCTGGCGCGCAATGGACGCTGGACGATCTGCAGCTGCGCATGGGCGATAACCGTATTGCTGGCGAGCTTGCCAGCGTAGAGAGCCTGAGCGGTCAATTACGGATGGATATGCCTGCGCTGGGGCAGTTGTGGCCGGGGCTGGAAGGCCGCGTGAAAGGAGAGCTCGAACTGCGCGGCACGCTACAGGCCCCAGCGGGGCAGTTGACGCTGCAAGGCCAGGGGCTGGCCTTCGCCGATACGCGCATGCAACGCCTGCAGCTGGATGCTAGCCTCAACGATGTGCAACGCGGGCAGATCGAGGCGATGGCCCAAGGGCTCAGCATCGGCGACACCGGCTTGGGCCAATTAAGCCTGAGCGGGCAGGGCGATATGCAACAACAGCAACTGCGCCTGAGCCTCGAAGGCCCCGAGTTGGATGCCAGCTTGGCCGCCGCTGGCCAATTGAAAGACAAGGTCTGGCGCGGGCGCCTGAGCAACGCCCAACTGCAACTGGCTGAGCAGACCTGGCGGTTGCAGCAGCCGGCGTCGCTGCTGCGCCAGGCCGACGGCCGGCTTGAGCTGGGCGCGCACTGTTGGCGCTCCGGTGCGGCCAGTTTGTGCGCCGAAGACCAACGCCTACTGCCCGAGCCGCAATTGCGCTATCGGCTGGCGAATTTCCCGCTCGACAGCCTCAGCCCCTGGTTTCCCGAAGATTTTGCCTGGCAAGGCCAGTTGGACGGCGAATTGCAACTCGACCTGGCCGCCGCCGGGCCAACTGGCGAAATACGGGTGGATGCCGGCAGCGGCACCTGGCGCATCCGCGAACAGCAGCAGTGGCTGGATTTCGTCTATGACGAGTTGAGCCTGAAGGCGCAACTGCAACCGCAAGCCATCGACGCCACCCTCGACCTGAGCGGACCGAGAATCGGCAGTCTGGCGTTACGCGCGCAGCTCGATCCGCGTCCGGCGGATAAACCGCTGTCCGGTACCTTTCGCTTGCAGGGGCTGCAACTGGCCCTGGCGCGACCGATTCTGCCGATGGTCGAGCGCCTGGCCGGACAACTGGATGGCGACGGCAGCCTTAGCGGCACCCTGACCGCACCGCGGATTGACGGCCAGGTGCGCTTGCGCGACGGCGAGATAGCCGGCGGGGAATTGCCAATGCCCATCGACGACCTCGAACTGCAAGCGCGGATCGCCGGCGAAAGCCTGCAACTCGACGGCAGTTGGCGCAGCGGCGAAAGCGGCCAGGGCCAGCTCGTTGGCAGCCTGGCCTGGGGCGATGCTCTGAGCGGCGAGGTGCGTGTTACCGGTAGCCGCTTGCCGGTTACTATCGAGCCCTACGCCGATATCGAAGTAGCACCGGATCTACGCATAACGCTTGCCGAGCAGAAATTGGCGGTAAGTGGCCAGTTGGCGGTTCCGCGCGGCAGTATCGTTGTTCGCGAGCTGCCGCCGTCCACGGTCAAGGTTTCCCCGGACGCACAAATTGTCGGGCAGACCGAGGCCCAGCGACAGGCATTGGCCATCGCCATGGATATCGAGGTGATCGTCGGCGAGGACCGCTTGAGCTTCAGCGGTTTTGGCCTGACTGCTGATCTCGCCGGGCGCATTCATCTCGGCGACAATCTCGACGCCCGCGGCGTACTGCGCCTGGAAAACGGTCGCTACCGCGCCTACGGTCAGCGCTTGCGCTTTCGCCGCGCGCGTTTGCTGTTCGCCGGCCCGGTCGATCAACCCTTTCTCGATATCGAGGCGATTCGCCAAATCGATGACGTGACCGTTGGCCTGCGCCTGACCGGCAATGCCGAACAACCGAAAACCGAGATATTTTCCGAACCGGCGATGAGCCAGGAACAGGCATTGTCCTACCTGGTGCTCGGTCGCCCCCTGGGGCAAAGCGCTGGCGACAGCAATCTATTGGCGCAAGCAGCCTTGGCCATGGGCCTGGCCGGTAGCAAGCCTCTGACCAATACGGTTGCCGGTGCCTTGGGCATCGAGAACTTTCAGTTGGACACCGAAGGTAGCGGCGTGACCACCAGCGTGGTGGCCAGCGGCGAGTTGTCCGAACGGCTGAGCCTGCGTTATGGCGTCGGGGTGTTCGAGCCGGCGAGCACCATCGCCTTGCGCTATGAGCTGACCAAACGCCTCTATCTCGAGGCTGCCAGCGGTTTGGCCAGCTCCCTTGACCTGTTTTACCGCCGCGATTTCTAAGCATTCGAACTACCAGCAGGCGCTCGCACATCACCTACCTGGCGAATGTGCTGCATTTCTTTAATACGCAATAAATTTCAATTGGTTTTAAGCCGTATTTTCAATAAATGCACCTAAGTTATGCGCCTTAAACGGTCAATTTCCCTGTGAAACTCTTCATATACTGACGCCCCCTGGTGCCTGGGCAGTCCTTCTGTGACGCTCGGGTTTTGCTCGACCCACTGCACGACCCGAGCATGCCGATGCAAAGGTTAAACAGTTCGCCTACCCGGCGGTCGGAGCAAGCGATGGGTATGAACCTCGCGTCCATTACAAAAATAAAGGAACTCACATGGAAACCCTGAATAACCTAGTCAACAGTCTCAACGGCCTCGTCTGGGGACCGCCCATGTTGGTGCTGATCCTCGGTACCGGTCTGTTTTTGATGTTGCGTTTGAAGTTCATGCCGCTCTCCAAGATAGGCGCGGGTTTTAGCCTGATGTGGCAGGGGCGCAAGAAGGGTGATGCCGAAAGCGGTGAAATCAGCCCGTTCCAGGCGCTGATGACCTGCCTGGCGGCCACTGTGGGTACCGGCAATATCGCCGGTGTAGCCACGGCGATTTTCCTCGGCGGCCCTGGTGCGCTGTTCTGGATGTGGTGCACCGCGTTGGTGGGTATGGCCACCAAGTACTGCGAGGTGGTGCTGGCGGTGCATTACCGCGAGAAGGACGACAACGGCGACCATGTCGGCGGGCCGATGTATGCGATCAAAAACGGCCTGGGCAAGAAATGGCTGTGGCTCGGCACCGCCTTTGCCATCTTCGGCGGTCTGGCCGGTTTCGGTATCGGCAACATGGTCCAGGTCAACAGCATGGCCGCGGCGCTCGAAACCACCTTCAACGTGCCGCTGTGGGTGACCGGCCTGGTCACCATGGTCTTTGTCGGCCTGGTGATTCTCGGCGGCATCAAGCGTATCGGTAAAGTTGCCGCGACCCTGGTGCCCTTTATGTGCGTGGCTTACATCATCGCGTCCATCGTAGTGCTGGTGGTCAATGCGGCGCAGATCCCAGCCGCCTTCGAAATGATCTTCACCTACGCCTTCACCCCGATTGCCGCTACCGGCGGTTTCGCTGGCGCAGCAGTGATGGCGGCGATCCGCTTCGGTGTGGCGCGCGGTATCTTCTCCAACGAAGCTGGCCTGGGTACTGCCGGTATCGCCCAAGCGGCGGGCACCACCACCAGTTCGGTGCGTTCGGGGATGATCGGTATGCTCGGTACCTTTATCGACACCATCATCATCTGCAGCCTGACCGGCCTGGCGATCATCACTTCCGGCGTCTGGACCGGCGGCCTCAGCGGTGCGGCATTGTCGGCGGCGGCGTTCGAAGCGGCGATGCCAGGCGTGGGTGGCTATATCCTGACCATCGCCCTGGTGGTATTCGCCTTCACCACCATCCTCGGCTGGAGCTACTTCGGTGAGAAGTGCTGGGAATTCATGGTCGGCACCAAAGCCATACTGCCGTTCCGCATTCTCTGGGTCGTGGCCGTGCCGTTCGGCGCCGTTGCCCAACTGGATTTCGCCTGGCTGGTGGCCGATACACTTAACGGTTTGATGGCCATTCCCAACCTGGTTTCGCTGCTGTTGCTCAGCCCTGTCGTGGTCAAGCTGACCAAGGATCATTTCGCGAAGAACGACCTGTCGTACGGAAGCGCCATGCGGCCTGACCCACAAGTCAGGTAAGATGCGTGCGGCGCAGGCTTGCCAAATGGCGAGTCTGCGCCCTTACTTGTCACCGCATTCAATTTCGCAGAAAGGATCAAAGCACATGGCACAAGTCACCCTGAAAGGTTCCCCAGTCGAAGTCGCCGGCCAACTGCCGCAAGCCGGCCAACAAGCGCCAGCATTTACCCTGGTCGGTGCCGGCCTGGCCGACGTCAGCCTGAGCAGCCTGGCGGGCGCGCGTAAGGTGTTGAATATCTTCCCGAGTGTCGACACCCCGACTTGCGCCACTTCGGTGCGCAAATTCAACAGCGAAGCGAGCGCGCTGGAGAACACCAAGGTGCTGTGCATCTCCGCCGACCTGCCGTTCGCCCAGGCGCGTTTCTGCGGCGC
>CAMPJN010000140.1 GCA_946886875.1 uncultured Pseudomonas sp. | reverse complement strand
TGTTCCTCAAGGTCAACCGCGCCTTCGCCGAACGCACCGCCGAGGAAGCCGCCGCGGGCGCCATCGTCTGGCTGCACGATTACAACCTGTGGATGGTGCCCGGCTACCTGCGCGAGCTGCGCCCGGACCTGCGCATCGCATTTTTCCACCACACCTACTTCCCCTCGGCGGACGTATTCAATGTGCTGCCCTGGCGCCGGCAGATCATCGGCAGCCTGCTGCAATGCGACTACATCGGCTTTCATATCCCGCGCCAGGTGGAGAATTTCGTCGACGTGGCGCGCGGCGTCACCCCGCTGCAGACCGTCAGCCGACAGAACTGCGCGCCGCGCTTTATCACCTATGGCTGCGCGGTGGGTCTGGAGCGCATGACCACCGCGGTGAATACCGGCAACCGTATCGTCAAACTCGGTGCGCACCCGGTGGGCCTGGATATCGGCCGGATCAGCAGCGCTCTGGACCAGCCGAAGATCCAGGAGCAGATGGCCGAACTGCGCCGCGAACTCAGCGGGCTCAAGCTGATCCTCTCGGTGGAACGCCTCGACTACACCAAGGGCATTCTGGAAAAACTCCAGGCCTACGAGCGCCTGCTGGCGGACAACCCGGAGCTGCTGGGCAAGGTCACCCTGGTCAGTATCTGCGTGCCGGCGGCCAGCGAAATGACCGTCTACGACGAACTGCAAGCGCAGATCGAGCAAGCCGTGGGTCGGATCAACGGACGCTTCGCACGGATCGGTTGGTCGCCGGTGCAGTTCTTCTTCCGCGCTTTCCCGTTCGAGCAGGTGGTGGCCTGGTACGCCATGGCCGACGTGATGTGGATCACCCCGCTGCGCGACGGCCTCAATCTGGTGGCCAAGGAGTTCGTCGCCGTCCAGGGCCTGCTCGAAGGCCCCGGCGTGCTGGTGCTCTCGGAATTCGCCGGCGCCGCCGCCGAACTCAAGGGCGCACTGCTGACCAATCCCCACGACACCGCGGACCTGGCGAGCACCTGCTATCTGGCGCTGAACATGCCCAAGGCCGAGGCCAAGGCACGGCTGCGCGAACTGTTCGACATCGTCAGCTACAACGACATCCGCCGCTGGGGCGACGAATTCCTCGCCGGAGTGATGGAGCCGGAAGTGCAGGTCGATGAAAGCCCGAGCCTGGTGGTGTGAAACCAACGCGTGCGCTCCTGTAGCCCGGATGCAATCCGGGGACCGGTCTTATGGCAACCAACGATGCCCCGGATTGCATCCGGGCTACGAAGTACGCTGTGTAGCCTTATCTTGCCGGCTCGCAATTGACCATCCAGGACACGCCGAACTGGTCGGTCAACATGCCGAAGCGTGCAGCCCAGAAGGTTTCTTGCAGGGGCATTTGCACTTCACCCCGCTCGGCCAGCGCTGCGAAAAGCCGTTCGGCTTCGGCGATGCTGTCGACATTCAGGGAGATCGAGCATCCTTTAATGCCCTCGTAGACATAGGGCGGCGCATTATCGGAAGCCATCAGCAGTTGATCGCCCACCGTCAGGCAGGCGTGCATGACGCGCTGCTGGTACTCGGCCGGTAACTCGCCACAGGCGTTGTCCGGCGCCTCGGCGTAACGCATCAGCCTTTCCAGTTTGCCGCCCAGGCATTCGGCGTAGAAATTGAAAGCGGCCTCGCATTGGCCGTCGAACATCAAGTAAGCATTGATTTTCATGATTGCCTCCTGGCTCAGGATTTATCGAGCTGCGCACGAATACCTTGTTCCTGCTCACGCAGTTCGGGGGTGAACTCCTCGCCGAAATCGTCCATCTCGAACAACGGGCGGATTTCGATTTCGCTCGGCCCGGACATCGGATTCGGGCAGCGCTTGACCCATTCGATCGCGTGCGCCAGCGAATCGACCTGCCATAACCAATAACCGGCGATCAGTTCCTCGCTGTTGGCAAACGGGCCATCGACGACCGTGCGGCTGGTGCCATCGAAGCGAACCCGGGCGCCCTTGGCGCTCGGCTGCAAACCCTCGCCCGCCAGCATGATCCCGGCCTTGACCAACTCTTCGTTGTACCGGCCCATCGCCGCGAGCAATTCCTCGCGAGGCATTTCTCCGGCTTCCGACTCCTTGCTGGCTTTGACTATCACCATCACTCGCATCACTCATCTCCTTTTGGGTTATTTATCCGGCTGGTATTTTTTCCGGCGCATTACCCGCCGCTCATTTCTAGTCGAACCAACCAGGTGCAATTCGACATCCGCGGCGAAACTTTTCCGGCGGTTTAATTCGATACAACTTTGGCCGCACTCGACAGTCCAATGCCGGCCATGGATAGCGCTTTTCCGACGCGGCTTGCCTGACCACAGGACAGGTACAACGGTCGGGCGGCGCCCCTGCCACGCTTGAGAACGACATGATTTCCGAGCCCGTAACAAACTACGAAAGCTTGCCAGAGCCCAGCTATAAGCTGTTGGTGCAATCGGTAGCCGACCTGGCGATATTCATGTTGGACCTCGAAGGTTATATCGTGTCCTGGAATACCGGCGCCCGTCGGATCAAGGGCTATAACGCAGAGGAGGTGCTGAACCGGCACCTGTCGATTTTCTACACTGAGGAAGATCGCGCCAGCCACAAACCACAGCGCTTATTGGAGCAAGTGCGCCGTGAAGGCAGCGCGCACGACGAGGGCTGGCGGCTGCGCAAGGACGGCTCGCGCTTCTGGGCACAAGTGGCGCTGGAATTGGTCCGCGATATCGATGGCACGCCCATCGGCTTCGCCAAGATCACCCGCGACATGACCCAAAGCCACGAAGCCGCGCTGCATCTGGAGAACATGCGCGCGCAACTGTTCCAGGCGCAGAAGCTCGAGGCCCTGGGTCAGCTCACCGGCGGTTTGGCCCACGACTTCAACAACCTGCTGACCATCATCATCAGCGCATCGAAACTGGCCAGCACCACGAAAAATCCGCAGCGTCTGCACGAGCTTCTGGACAACATCCATCAGGCCGGCCTGCGCGGCAGCCAACTGACCCAGCACCTGCTGACCTTCGCCCGACGCAAGAACCCCACTCCGCAAGTCGTCGAACTGCACAAGGTACTGCCGAGCGCCCAGGCATTCCTGGCTCAGGCCCTGCCCAAGGGAACCACCCTGAAACTGGAGCTGGACCAGCCGCTGTACCCGCTGCAACTCGACCTGAGTCAGCTGGAGATGTCCCTGCTCAACCTGATTCTTAATGCCCGCGATGCCCTGGAGGGCGCCGGCGAAATTCGCCTGCGCGCGGAGAATCGACTGATGCAGGGCGAATGGGACAACCTCCACGGCCCCTATGTGCTGATCTCGGTCAGCGACAAGGGCGTGGGCATTCCCCCCGACGACCTCGCGCGCATCTTCGAGCCCTTTTTCACCACCAAGGGCTTCGAACAGGGCACCGGCCTGGGCCTGAGCCAGGTATATGGTTTCGCCAAGAGCCTGCAAGGCTCGATCAAAGTCGACAGCGATGTCGGCCGCGGCACCACCATAACCCTGTACCTGCCCGCCATGGCCGGGCCTGCAGACGAAGGTGCCGCCAACGACCCTGCCGAAGCGGGTTCGCTGCAATCCAGCGGGGTCGCTTAGTAAAGAATTAACGGGCGGCCCACAGGGCCACCATCTAACAAAGGCGGACGACATTGGAACAGTTAGCACGCATTCAAAGCGGAATCGCCGGGCTCGACGCTATATTGCAGGGCGGCCTGGTCGCTGGAGCCTCCTATATCATTCAAGGCCGGCCGGGGTCGGGCAAAACCATTCTTGCCCACCAGATCGCCTTCAACCATGTGCGCAACGGTGGCAGGGTGCTGGTCGTCACCTTGCTGGCGGAAACCCATGAACGCTTATTTCAGTTTCTCTCGACCTTGAGCTTCTTCGATAACAGCAAAGTGGGTGCGGAGATTCAGTTCATCAGCGCCTTCGACACCCTGGATCATGAAGGCCTCGACGAAGTGGTCCGCTTGCTGCGTCGCGAGATCGGCCGGCAACAGGCCACGGTGCTGATCGTCGATGGCCTGCTGAATGCCCGCAGCAAAGCCAACAACCAGCTCGATACCAAGAAATTCATCACCGAATTGCAAGGTCACGCGGCTTTTGCCGGCTGCACCGTGCTATTTCTCACCAGTTCGCGGCAGGACGACGGCAGCCCGGAACACACCATGGTCGACGGCATTATCGAACTGAGCGAGGAGCTCTACGGTAGCCGCTCGGTTCGCCGTATCCACCTGCGCAAAACCCGCGGCAGCGGCGCACTGGCGGGCTTGCATGAATGCGAAATCGGCGATGCCGGGATGGTCGTCTATCCACGCTTGGAAAGCCTGTACAGCCGACCATCGCTGCCGGACAGCGCCGATCTGAAGCGGGTCAACAGCGGCCTCGCCAACCTCGACAGGATGATCGGCGGCGGCCTGCCACGCTCCTCGGTGACCTTGGTCATGGGCCCCTCGGGAATTGGCAAGACCAGCCTGGGGATCAACTTCCTCGCCCAGTCGAGCGTGGATGAGCCGGGGCTGCTGTTCGGTTTCTACGAAACGCCCCAGCGCACCCGCCTGAAAGCACGCGCTATCGGTATCGACCTGCAAGCCCTGGAAGACAGCGGCGCCATGCACCTGCTCTGGCAGCCCACCACCGAAGGGTTACTCGACGGCCTCGGCGCGCGCCTGCTCGAAACGGTCAGGGGAAAACGTATCAAGCGGCTGTTTATCGACAGCCTCGGCGGTATGGCGCGCACCAGCACCAATCCCGAGCGCCTGGTCGAATTCTTCAGCGCACTGATGAACGAACTGCGCGCCCTTGGCGTCACCGTGTTCGCCAGCTGGGAAATGCGCGACCTGTTCGGCTCCGAGATCAACGCGCCAGGTCCAGGTTTGTCGGGCATCGTCGACAACCTGGTGCTGATGCGTTTCGTCGAATTGAACTCTGAACTAAAGCGACTCCTGTCCATCCTTAAAATGCGAGACAGCGTTTACGATCCCGCGCTTCTGGAAGTGGTCATCAACGACCACGGCATTGATCTCAACAAGGCTTTCAAACATGCAGAGGCAGTTTTATCCGGCTCCGCCAAGCCCACTGGCAATACCTGAAGCCAGGACCGGGGCCGACATCTCATGACCAGTATTCTGGTGGTCGACGACGAATATCTGATTGCAGATATTCTCGCTTACGCCCTGGAAGACGAGGGCTATATGGTGGTCAAAGCCAGCAATGGGCAAAAGGGCCTCGAGATACTCGACCATGAGCAACCCTTGCTGGTGATTACCGATTTCATGATGCCGCGCATGGACGGCCTCGAGTTCGCCCGCGCCATTCGCTCACGGCCGTGCCCATGCAATTGCCCGATCATCCTGATGAGCGGAGCCCAAGGCAGCCTCGGCCGGGCCAGCCCCGAGTTGTTCGCCGCAGTTTTCGACAAGCCATTCGATATCGCCGACGTCATCGCCAAAGTGCATGAGCTGATTGGCCCGCCGCGCTGAACACAGCTGCCCTCCCCCGAACGTTCAGAACTATTTCCCGTCTTGGCTTTACTCAAATATATGGATAGACGTATATTCGAGAATCCAGATGTTATGACGACGAACGGTAGGGCATCCATACCTCGCGGCCCATCCATCAATCCGTTTACGAGAGTACTCATGGCCGAGCCTATGAACCCGACCAACATCTTCAAATGCCTGTCCGACGAAACCCGCGTGCGCACGCTGCTGCTGGTTACCCGCGAACAGGAATTGTGCGTCTGCGAGCTGACCTGTGCCTTAGGTGAAAGCCAGCCGAAAATTTCCCGGCATCTGGCCCAACTACGCAACTGTGGCCTGCTGGCCGACCGGCGCCGCGGCCAGTGGGTGTACTACCGCCTGCACCCGGATCTGCCAGCCTGGGTGCGCGAGATATTGCACATCACCCTGGAGGCCAACCAAGACTGGCTGAACGCCGACGCCGAGCGCCTCGAAGCCATGGACCAGCGCCCCGAGCGTCAGGCCAACCACTGCTGAACCCGGCCAGCCTGCCAAGCACCTGGAGCGAATCGATGTACGACGACCATCTGCCCCATCTCGACAGCGAGCTGGCCGAAATACCAAGCGCGGCCCGCCTGGGTATCGCGCCAAGTGCCAGCCACTATCTGACTTCCGGGATCACTCGCCATGCTCAATACCCTGGGCCTGTTCATGCTCACCGCCCTGGCCGAGATCCTCGGCTGCTATCTGCCTTACCTGTGGCTCAAGCAGGGCAAGAGCATCTGGTTGCTGCTGCCGGCCGCTGTGTCGCTGGCGCTATTCGCCTGGCTGCTGACGCTGCACCCGACCACTGCCGGCCGGGTGTACGCCGCCTATGGCGGGGTTTATGTGGCGATGGCGATTATCTGGTTGTGGCTGGTCGATGGCATACGCCCGAGCCATTGGGACTTGTTGGGGGCCGGCGTGGCCATGCTCGGCATGGCGATCATCATGTTTGCGCCGCGCAATATTTAATCACTTTCTAACGGGAGCTCGTTTATGACTATCAAGGTAGGTATCAACGGTTTTGGCCGTATCGGCCGCCTGGCGCTGCGCGCCGCCTGGGGTTGGCCGGAGCTGGAATTCGTGCAGATTAACGACCCGGCCGGCGATGCCGCGACCCACGCCCATCTGCTCAATTTCGATTCTGTGCATGGCCGCTGGCAGCATGAGGCCAGCAGCGACGGCGATTGCATCGTTATCGACAGCAAGCGGATCAAGGTCACTGCCAACAAAGCCATCGCCGAGACCGACTGGAGCGGCTGTGATCTGGTGATCGAAGCCAGCGGCAAGATGAAGACAGTCGCGGTGCTGCAGGGTTATCTGGATCAGGGCGTCAAGCGCGTGGTGGTCAGCGCGCCGGTCAAGGAAGCCGGCGCGCTGAACGTGGTCATGGGCGTCAACCATGAACTGTTCGACCCGGCGCAGCACCGCATCGTCACCGCCGCGTCCTGCACCACCAACTGCCTGGCGCCGGTGGTCAAGGTGATCCACGAGAACCTCGGCATCCGCCACGGCTCGATCACCACCATTCACGACCTGACCAATACCCAGAGCATTCTCGACCAGCCGCACAAGGATCTGCGCCGGGCGCGGGCTTCGGGCATGAGCCTGATCCCCACCACTACCGGTTCGGCCACCGCCATCGCGGAAATCTTCCCCGAGCTGCGCGGCAAGCTGAACGGCCATGCGGTGCGCGTGCCGCTGGCCAACGCTTCGCTGACCGATTGCGTGTTCGAGGTCGAGCGCGCCACCACGGTCGACGAGGTCAACGCGCTGCTCAAGGCGGCAGCCGCTGGCCCGCTGCAGGGCATTCTCGGTTACGAGGAGCGCCCTCTGGTATCGATCGACTACCGCAGCGACCCGCGCTCTTCGATCATCGATGCGCTCTCGACCATGGTGGTCAATGGCACCCAGGTGAAGCTCTACGCCTGGTACGACAACGAATGGGGCTACGCCAACCGCACCGTGGAATTGGCGCGGATGGTTGGCGCGGCTGGCTGAGAATCCCGGGTATCGCTGCGCTCAAGCCGGGCTACGGTCTAGGTAGGTTGGGCTGAGCTCCGCGAAGCCCAACACAACACGCAGAGCCTCGAGCGGAGCGGCTACGCGCTCCCTGTTGGGCTTCGCAGGTTCAGCGCCAACCTACGCCGTTGATATACAGGATTTCCCATGCACGCCCTATCCCGCCTAGCGCCCGAAGTACGCCAATACCTGCTGGTAACCGGCAACTACTGGGCCTTCACCCTGACCGATGGCGCGCTGCGCATGCTGGTGGTGCTGCATTTCCATGAGCTGGGTTACAGCCCGCTGCAGATCGCCCTGTTGTTTCTGTTCTACGAAATCTTCGGTGTGGTCACCAACCTGCTCGGCGGTTACTTGGGCGCGCGACTCGGCCTGAATCGCACCATGAATATCGGCCTGGGCCTGCAAATCGCGGCCTTGTTGATGCTCACGGTGCCGGCGGCCTGGCTGACGATTCCCTGGGTGATGGGCGCCCAGGCGCTGTCCGGCATCGCCAAAGACCTGAACAAGATGAGCGCCAAAAGCTCGATCAAACTGCTGGTGCCGGACAGCCAGCAAGGCACGCTGTACAGATGGGTGGCGATCCTTACCGGTTCGAAGAATGCGCTCAAGGGCGTGGGCTTCTTTATGGGCGGCGCCCTCCTCGCCCTGCTCGGCTTCGCCGGCGCGGTGCTGGCCATGGCAGCCGTATTGGCGGTGATCTGGCTGGTCAGCTTGTTCCTGCTGAAAAAGGATCTGGGCAAGGCCAAGGCCAAGCCGAAATTTCGCGACATCCTGTCGAAGAGCCGGGCGATCAACATCCTCTCGGCGGCGCGACTGTTCCTGTTCGGCGCCCGTGATGTCTGGTTTGTGGTGGCGCTGCCGGTGTACCTGTCCAGCGTGTTTGGTTGGGATTTCTGGCTGGTCGGCGGCTTTCTCGCCGCCTGGGTGATCGGCTACGGCATGGTGCAATCCTTCGCCCCGGCGCTTACTAACAAGCTCAGCGGCCGGGTGCCGGATGGCCGCGCCGCCTTTGCCTGGGCCGCGGTGCTGGCCGGCCTACCGGCAGCCATCGCCCTGGGCCTCGGCACCGAACTATCGGCGCATTGGCTGCTGCTCGGCGGCTTGATGGTGTTTGGCGCGCTGTTCGCGGTGAACTCCTCGCTGCACAGCTACCTGATCCTCAGCTACGCCAAGGAGGACGGGGTGTCGCTGGATGTCGGCTTCTACTACATGTC
>CAMPJN010000139.1 GCA_946886875.1 uncultured Pseudomonas sp. | reverse complement strand
GCATGGAACGCATTTCCAACATCAGGCGATTGAATTCAACACCCTGGCTCATGACTTTTCCTCCACGACCGCAGTTTTTTGACGCTGTGCGGTTTGATATGGAGATGATTGCAACAAGGATGCCAGATAGACGCAGCTACAGAATTCAAACCATAAGCCGCAAGAAAAAAGGCCGTTCCTGGAGCGTAGGATGGGTTAGCCGCATGCAGCAATTACCCGCCATCACGCCACAAGGGATGCGGCGTAACCCATCATCGGTGCAACGCGGTAAATCGCTTGGTGGGTTACGCGGCGCGCCACTATCGCGTTCTGGTTAGCTACCGGTGGATCGCGCCGCTAACCCACCCGAAGCTGCCAGCGCTAGCTGGCGAACAGATAGGCTTCCACATCCATCCCCGCATCGCGCATCTGCGCCAGCTTGTAACGCAGGGTACGCGGACTGATGCCCAGGCGTTCGGCGGCCTCCTTACGACGGCCACGTTCGGCGCGCAGGGTGTCGATGATCATCTGGAACTCGTGGCGGCGCATATCGTCACCGAGCACGCCGGCTTCCGCCGGCTGTTCGCCCGCTGGCGGCACAGGCGCGCTGGCCGGCACCATGCTCAGTCGCGGCGCGGCGGTGGCGGGTGCAGCGCCGATGACGGTATTCAGGCACAGGTCCTGAGGCTGGATCAAACCGCCTTGCTGGAGGATCAAGGCCCGCTGAATGGCGTTATCCAGCTCGCGTACATTGCCCGGCCATGGGTGGCGAATCAGGCTGGCCTGAGCCTGGGACGATAGACGCACCGGCGAGTGATTCATTTTTTTGACGTACTTGCTCAACAGCCGCTCGGCCAGCGGCATGATATCCGCCGGGCGCTCGCGCAACGGTTGCCATGCCAGCGGAAATACCGACAAACGATAGTAGAGGTCTTCGCGAAACCGCCCCGCCACCACTTCGCCGGCCAGATCGCGGTTGCTGGTGGCTAGCACGCGGATATCCAAGGTGATCGGTTTGCGCGCGCCGACCCGTTCGACTTCGCGCTCCTGCAACACACGCAGCAGCTTGGCCTGCAAGCCGAGGGGCATTTCGGAGATCTCGTCGAGCAGGATGGTGCCGCCTTCGGCCATCTCGAACTTGCCCGGCGCACTGGCGATGGCGCCGGTAAAGGCGCCTTTTTCATGACCGAACAAGGTCGCCTCGAGCATGTTGTCGGGAATCGCCGCGCAGTTAATGGCGATAAAGGGTTTGCCGGCCCGTGGCGACTGCTGGTGAATGTAGCGCGCCAGCACCTCCTTGCCGGTGCCCGACTCGCCGGTGATCAATACCGTCGAGTCGCTCTGCGCCACCCGCGTCGCCAGCTCCAGCAATTGCAGGCTGGCCGGTTCCACAGCGACCGGGCCATCCTGCTCGCTGGCGCTCAGGCGTCCCAGGGCGTGACGCTCGACCAGGCTCAGCAGGGCTTTGGGTTCGAAGGGCTTGACCAGGTAATCGGCCGCGCCCTGGCGCATCGCATCCACCGCCCGCTCGACCGCGCCATAGGCGGTCATCAGCAGCACCGGCAATTGCGGTTGACGCTGGCGGATCGCAGCTAGTAGCTGGTGACCGTCCATGCCCGGCATATTGACGTCGCTGACTACGAGACTGAAGGCTTCCTGGTCGATGGCCAGCAAGGCCGCCTCGGCGCAATCCACCGCGCGGAAATCATGCCCACCCAGCGCCAGGGTATCGGCCAGGGCCTCGCGCAGGGCGCGGTCGTCTTCGACCAGCAGAACTTTGGCAGCCATGGGGTTACTCCTGAATTATTAGGCTCTGTTGACATATGCGAGTGCGCCGCGTTGCTGGGCCAAAGCCCGCCAGGCTAGGCGCGGGACGCAGGTAATGGTTATCCCTTGGCAAGTCCCGCAACAACGCATGGCGGGCTTTGGCACGCAACCCGAAGGGACGGGGCCGCCTTGTCGCAGGACTGCGTTCCTCGTCGTTCATTTGAAATCACCAAACTTCTCTCCTCGCGCCTTGTCTTGCGACAAGGCGGCCTCCGTCGCGGCTGACTCGCATATCTCAACAGAGCCTATTGGCGCCGCGGGGATCAGCGGCAGAATCAATAGGGCGCAGGTGCCACGGCCCAAGCGCGAACGCAGCTGCAACTCGCCCTGGTGGGCGCGCGCCACGGCCTTGACCACGGCCAGGCCGAGGCCGGTTCCGGTGGTCTTGGTGGTGAAGAAGGGTTCGCCCAGACGGGCCAAGGTTGCCGGCGCCATGCCCGGACCGTTGTCGCTGACGCACAGGTGCAGGCTATTACCGCGCTGGTACAGATGAATCTTCAAGCGCACCTCGCGCCCGCCAGCCTGGATCGCGTTCTCAAGCAGATTGAGCACGGTGCCGACCAGGGTGTCACGGTTGCACAGCAACTCGCCGACGCGGCTGTCGCATTGCCAACGCACCGCCATGCCCTGCACATGAGGCTCGGCCGCTGCGCGCAACGCCTCGAACAGCGCATTGGGCGGCAGGCGGTCGGGCAACGGCAGATCGCCACGGGCGAAGATCAGCATGTCGCGCACCTGATGCTCCAGCTCGTGCAAGCGTTCCTTCAAGCGCCCGGCGAAACGTTGCTGCTGCTCGGCCGGCAACACCTGCTCGGTCAGATGACTGGCATACAACAGGGCGGCGGATAATGGCGTGCGAATTTGATGGGCCAAGGAGGCGACCATTCGCCCCAGGGCGGACAGACGTTCATGGCGCGACAGTTGATCCTGCAGGCGCCGGGTTTCCGTCAGATCGGTGAGCAGCACCAGCTGGCCGGGCTCGGCGTGCAGCGAACGGGTGGCAATCGACAGGCGCCGTCCGTCCTTCATGGAAATTTCGTGGCCATCGTCTTCACGCGGGGCAAAGTTGCGCGCGATCACCTGACGCCAGAGCATGCCGACCAGGGGCTGACCCAGTTGGTTACGCGCCACCGGGTTGGCTTCGCGCACCACCCCCTGGCCATCGATCACGATCACCCCGCCGGGCAGCAGGTCGAGCAGACTTTGCAAGCGATGCGCCAGGCGCTCTTTCTCCGCCAACTCCTGCATGCGCTGGGCGCTGACCAAGGCCAGCTGCCCCTTCAGTTCGGTAACCCGCGCCTCGAGCATGCTGTACGACTCGCTGAGCTGGGTCGACATCTGGTTGAACAGCGCGAAGGCCTGTTCCAGCCCGGCGCGGCTCGCATCCTCAGCGGTTGCGGGCGCGGCGGGTTCAGCGTGCAGGGGTGATACGGCGGATGGCTTCATGGTTCTCTCTCGCGCAGCAAGCCGTCATAAGACAGTCAGTTACAGGAGAGATAGCAATACCCGTGCCTAAAAAATAATTGTTAATTTTCAATAAGTTATAAAAACAGCCGAAAAAGCGCGTCAAAGCGCTGGCTATCAGGGGGGATTGGGTTGGCGGTAATCTCCGCAGATTTCATCCGGGCTGACCGGGGCACGCTTTGGTAGGGTGGAGATGGCGAAGCCTTGTCCACCGCGGCGGCCTTCATGGCGGACAAGCCTTCGGCATGTCCGCCCTACGACACTAAAGGCTTAGGCTCGACCAGCCGACTTACTCGTCCAGCCCTTCGTCGTCACGGCGGCCCATACCGTACTTGCGCATTTTCTCCACCAGGGTGGTACGGCGGATACGCAAGCGTTCGGCCGCCCGGGCGACTACGCCGTTGGCGTCGTCCAGCGCCTGCTGGATCAAGCCTTGTTCCAGGTTGCCCAGGTAGTCTTTGAGGTCCAGCCCTTCGGGCGGCAGCATCGCCGGCGCATCCATGCCGGGCAAACCGGCCACTATCGCGGCGCGCTCTTCCAATTCGTCGCGCAGGCTGATGGTCAGATCTTCGTCTTCGTCATCGACGTGGCGGAATTTCTTCGGCAACTCGCCGACCCCGATCACGCCATAGGGATGCATGATCGCCATGCGCTCGACCAGGTTGGCCAGTTCGCGCACGTTGCCCGCCCAGTCATGCCGACACAACGACATGATCGCAGCGGAGTTGAAGCGGATAGAACCGCGCTTCTCGAACTCCATGCGCGAGATCAGTTCATTCATCAACAGCGGAATATCTTCGACTCGCTCGCGCAGCGGCGCCATTTCGATGGGGAAGACGTTCAAGCGGTAATACAGGTCTTCGCGGAAGCTGCCCGTCTCGATCATCTGTTCCAGATGCTTATGGGTGGCGGCGATGATGCGCACGTCGGCGTGCTGGGTTTTATTGCTGCCGACTCGCTCGAAGGTGCGCTCTTGCAGCACCCGCAACAGCTTGACCTGCATCGGCAACGGCATGTCGCCGATCTCGTCGAGAAACAGGGTGCCGCCGTTAGCCAATTCGAAACGCCCGGCGCGGCTGGTGATGGCGCCGGTAAAGGCCCCCTTCTCATGGCCGAACAATTCGCTTTCGAGCAACTCGGCGGGAATAGCGCCGCAGTTGACCGGCACGAAAGGCGCATCGCGGCGCTTGGAGTGGTAATGCAGGTTGCGTGCGACCACTTCCTTGCCGGTGCCGGACTCGCCGAGAATCAACACGCTGGCTTCGGTATCGGCGACCTGTTGCATCATCTGGCGGACTTGCTGGATCGCCCGGCTGGTGCCGACCAGACTGCGGAACAGGTTGGTCTCACGCTGACGACCGCGCTCGCGGGCCTGATCATACATTTCGCGATAGACCTGGGCCCGGTGCAAGGAGTCGAGCAATTTGTTGTAACTGGGCGGCATGTCCAGGCTCGCCAGCACGCGACGGCGTACACCCTCCGGCCACTCCGCGGCCGCCTGCTGATCGAGCATCAGCACGGGCAGAAACTCATCCCAGGTTTCCAGCTGTTTGAGCAGCTCGAGGGCGTTGCCCTTGCTGTGCACTTCGCCCAGCAATACGGTCAACACATCTCGGCTGGAGGGCAACGCATCCACTGCTTCGCGCCAATTCTGGCTGCTACAGGCGAGATGATCTTCCCCCAGAAAATTCAGGATGACCGTTACATCGCGACGACGCTCATGGTCGTCGTCAATCAGCAGAATTTTAGTTTCACGCCACATATTATTTTTTTCTGATCCGGAAATGACAGAACGCGCATATCCTTCTGGCGCACGACGAAAGCAATCAATTGGCCACTAGTAAAGTCAATTTAGTAAGCATAGTCAATTTTATGGCGTGCTTTTTTTGTTCCGCCCGACAGATAGTCCAAGAGACTGTTTTGCAAAGATCGGAGGGAGCGCTGGCAGTTTAGCCGAATCGGCTGATGATGCAGGGGAAAGGATTGGCAAACAGAGTCTGTATGGCAATGTTAAGAGTTATCAGCCAAACAGCTGATAAACCTTGGCACCTTGCTGGGATTGGTTCAATTGCAGCAGTTCGCTGGCCAAGCGTTGTTGTTCGGCCTGGCAGACACCGACCAGTTCGCGATACAGGTCGAGCAACTCCTGCATACGCGCACGCAGAACATCCTCGTCGAGGATGGCCTCGACCATGGCCTCGTCGACCGCTTGCCGGCACTGCAGATCCAGCTCGCCGATCGCCGTCCAATCCTTGTTGGCCAAGGCGTTACGCAAGGCGCTTCCGGTTTCTTGCAGCCGCTGGACAGATGAACTCATGACTTGCTCCTCACGCGCGAAACGCGATCATTGACTGATGGCGTCCCAACCGGACTTCACATTACGCAACAGGCCCACCACTTCGTCCAAGGGTGCTGCCTCATTCTTCAGGTTCGCCTCGAGCAAACGCGCAACCATATATTCGTAGAGACTATCCAGATTAGCGGCTACTTCGCCACCCTGCTGCAGATCAAGGCCCTCACGCAAGCCACCGATGATACCAATGGCTTTGCCGATCAGTTCGCCTTTGAGCGCAGTCTGGTCGCGTTCCATGGCGCCACGCGCCTGTGCCAAACGCGTCAGGCCGCCTTCCATCAGCATCTGGATCAGCCGATGTGGGCTGGCCTCCATCGCCTGGGCCTGGGTGTTGACGGTTTGATATTGCTTGAGGGCCGCCATCGCGTTCATTTTCGCTCTCGCTGTTCTGCTTGCTGGATACCTTGGGTATCGGCGCTGCAGCGCAAAGCTTTAACGACGAAATCAGTTTCCTACAGCCGGCTCGACTTCCGGGCCGATAGCGTCCCAGGCAGTTTTGATCTGCCCCAACAAGGTCTGGACTTCGTCCAGGGTGCGCGGCGTGTCGTCCAGCGCAACGCCGGCCAGACGGCGGGTCATATAGTCGTAGAGCGAGTCAAGATTCTCGGCAATTTCGCCGCCGAGTTCTTTATCCAAACCTGCTTGCAAGGCACCCAGGATGGTGATGGTGCTGCCCACCGCCATGCCACGAATCTCGGTATCGCCTTCGAGCTGCGCATGCTTGGCCAGCATCAGCCGTTGCAAAGCGCCATCGAGCAGCATCTGCACGGTGCGATACGGCGATATATCGTGGCTGGTCTTGACCTGTTTGTAGGTGTCGATCGGGTGCTTGCTCATTAGTTATCCTTTTTCACGAAGCCCGGCAGGCTGGCCAGTTGATTGGCCAGACTTTCGCTGGTTTGTTTCAGTCGACCAACCAGGGAGTCCATGGCGTTGTATTGGGCGTATAGACGCGCCTGCACCTTCTCGATCCGCAGGGTCAGCGCTTCGCGTTGTTTGTCGATGCTGCTGATGGTGGTTTGCAGGCCGTTTTCGCGCTGCTGGAATACCCCGTCGGCACCCAGATAGGGTTTAACCACAGCTTCCAGACGGCCCATCAAGCCACCTTCACCCGAGAGAAATTCGGAAACCTTGTCGTACTTGCCGGTGAGCGCACTGTCCAGCTTGGTCGAATCGATACTCAGCTTGCCGTCTTTCTGGGTGGTAATACCCAACTCGGCGAGCGACTGCACGCCCAGGCTGTCGCCCAACTGCACAAGCTCCTTACGCATCCCGCTGAGCAGGTTACGGATTGAGGTATCGCCCAGCAGAGGGCCGGTCACTGGCGCCTTGCCTTCGCCAACAGGCACAACCGTGGTCAGCTCATTGGTGGTTTGCACCAGCTTGTTATAGGTGTCGACGAACTTTTGCAGGTTGCCGCGAACCGTACCCTTATCTTGGGCGACCGTGATGTCGATGGTCTTGTTCGCCGCGATGTCATCAGCCGACTGGGCGCTGACCAGATTGATGGTGATGCCTTCGATCACGTCGTCAACGGTGTTGCTCAACTTCACCACCGACAGGCCATCGACGGTGAACATCGCGGACTTCGCCGTATCGATCGATTTGCTGTCACTGTCGACGGTGGACGCCAGGGTGGTCAGGCTGTTATCACCGGCACTCAGATCATCGGTGGTCGCGGTAACGCTGAGATCCTCGCCGTTGCTCGACTGAATGACCAGACGCGAGCCGCCATCGACGGTTTCAATCGTGGCGCTGATACCCTGAGCCGCACCGTCGGTGTTGATTTTCTGACGGATGGTATCGAGCGAATCGTCCGCACCTATGGCCACGGCCAGATTGACCGCGCCACTGTCGATATTCAACGTGCCGGCCTTGAAGGTCGCCGCCGCCCCGCCCGCCACCAGTGGCAGTTGAGCGGTGCTGTTGCCCGCGGAAAAGGTCAAAGCCGTCAGCGCGTTGGCGCCTTGAGTGACGCCATCCTGGCTCGCGGCAATCTGGATATCGTTGCCCTCGCCGGTTTTCGACGAGCTGAGGATCAGGCGCGAACCCGAGGCGTCGGTGACGATACTGGCGCTGACGCCAGTGCTCGCCCCAGCCGTGTTGATCGCATCGCGCACACCGAGCAGGCTGTTGTTGCTGTCGTCGATATCCACATCGAAGCTGCTGGCGCCAACGCTCACGGTCAGAGAGCCGGAGTTGAAGGTGGCCGCCGAACCACCCGTGACCGAAGACAACGCCACCTTGCTGCCGGAGGCGAGCTGCTGCACCTGCAGGCTGAACTTACCGACCGGTACGTCGCCGTTGGCGGTCGCAGTGAGCACCGATGAGCTGGAGGAGGAAACCGTCTGCTTTTGAAATGCAGAAGCTTTATTGAGGCTCTGCAGCACCGAACTGAGCTCACCAACAACGGAGCGCAGACTTCCAAGTGCAGAGATACGCGAGGTGGTGGTCTTTTCAAGTCGGTTCAGCTGCAGCTCCTTGGGAGCGCGCTCCGAATTGACCAGAGCCTTTACGATACTGTCGATATCGATTCCTGAGCCTACGCCCGTAATCCCGACCATGATTCACCTCGCCAAAATAGTGACGGCGCAACGCCAATAGGTGTTACGCAGTCAAAAGCCGTGCCAGCGAAAGCTAGGCTTCGGCTTTGAACAACAAACTGCGGACCTCCGAAAGATTCTCTGCCAATTGCAGGGCTTCTTCAGAAGGTATTTGCCGGATCACATCGCCAGAGCCCGCATCGGTAACCTTGACCACGACCCGGCCACTGGTTTCTTCCACCGAGAAATTGATGCTGCGGCGAACCGACTGCACAAAATCCTGGATGGACGCGACTGCTTCCTCGATTTGCTCACGGCTAGTGGCGCTTTCGCCTTCAACCGCTGTTCCGGGCTTGAGCTTGCCAGTCACCGGCTCCTCGCCAATCTCGCTTGAGCCCGATGCCGAAGCCTTGTTTCGTGTGGCTTCGTCGGGTGCCAAACGCGCAGACTCGCGGGTTGCGACCTGAATAAGCGGTTTCTGTATTGAGCCGATGTCCATAAATTTCTCCTCACAAAGAGGGAACGGGGAGAAGAGCTAAGCCCTTCTCCCCGCAGTCTAGCGC
>CAMPJN010000138.1 GCA_946886875.1 uncultured Pseudomonas sp. | reverse complement strand
GCTTTCTCCCGCTCAGGCCCCCCACGGCGACACGGGAGGACTGGTTCGAGGTGACCTTGAGCGCCGAGGTCAGCGTGCCGTGGTAGGAGCCCTTGAGCGCCAGATACACCGGCTGGTTCTGGGCTTTTTCGAACTCGGCGAGGTTGTATTCGTCCAGCGAATCACGGAAGTCGATCAGCGACTTGCCGTTGGGAATGACGATGTTGTCTTCGTTGAGGTTGTTCTCGTGAAAGAAGTTGTTGAGCTGCTTGCTCACGTCTTCATAGAGATCGTTCACCGCATCGAGCATGACCTTGTAGGAATGCTTGATCGCCGCCTCGACACCCTCGGCGCCGGTGTTGGCGAAGTGCGAGATGTATTCCTGCGAGCCGGGGGTCAGTTCGCTGAGCAACTCGGCCAACTGCGCCGACTGGCCGCGGATGCTGCCTTGCGCATGCACCGGCCGCTCGCCGTCGAGGAAGTCGCGCAGCGCCTTGGACATGTCCGAATCGTTGTGGCCGAGCACAATCGAACCGAAACCGGCGACGAAGTCCACGTAAGCGGTGTCGCCATCGTAGAGGTATTGATCCTTGGCCCGGTCATAGGTCTTGTCCAGCTTCAGGCTGGACAGCAGGTCGCCAAGTTTCGGCCGGCAGTAACGCGCATAACTGTTCATGCTATTAACTTCCTTGCAAGTATGAAGATGGGGCGGCAGCCCGCAGGGCTTTGCCTTCAGCCGCGCTGTGCCTATGCCGGCACCAGGACGCCGAGCTGGTTGTCGATCAGGCGGCGGCGAATAACGCTGCGGCGTTTTTTGCCACTCGAGGTTTTCTCGATGCTGCCGCGCGCGCAGACGTGAATCCGGCTCAACACCACGTCATGAGCGTTGAGCACCGCGGCAGTCAGGGCTTGGTGTTTTTCGGCCAGCGCTTCGCTGCTGTCATGGGCATCGCCTTCGAGCACCAGGTGCAGTTCCATCAGGCCGCTGTTGCTGTTTTCGATCGACAGCAGCGCACTGCCGGATGGGCGCACGAACGCGAAGGACTCCACGGTTTCTTCCACATCGTCGGGCACGATATTGCGACCGCCGACCACGATCAGGTCGTCCTTGCGGCTGTAGAAGTACAGTTGCGAACCGTAGAAGAAACCCAGATCGCCAGTACGCAAGCGGCCGCCCTGCAGCTTGGCCGCCGTGGCCTCTGGCAGGTTCAGGTAGCCGGGGGTCAGGCAATCGCTCTCGATATTGATCTCGCCCAACTTCAGCTCGCCCAGCTCCTGGTCGTTGGCGTCGCGCACTGTGATCAGATGCTGCGCATTGGCCTCACCGGAAGACACCAGCTCGACGCTGCCCTCCTCGCCAGGCGCGGCCAACTGCACCTCGCCCTCGGCGCTGATCCTGACGGCGACTATGTTCAGCTCGCCTACTTTGGTACAGCTCGCGCCCAGGCTGTTTTCCGCCATGCCGTAGGCGGTATGGATATGGCTCGACGCCAGCTTCAGCGGGGCGAATTGCTCGCGGGTGCGGCGCAGCACTATGGGGCTGATTTTCTCCGCCGAGATGTACAAGTGCAGGCGCGACAGATCGATACTCTCGTCGCCCTGCAGGCGCTTGACCATGCGCAGCGCCGCCACCAAAGCCGAGTTGGTGATGAAACTGATATCCACCTGATGCTCGGAGAGCAGGCGGAACCAGCGCGCCGGGTTGCGCATAAAGAAGTCGGGGCTGGCCAGCAGATGGTCGTTGCCGCTGTAGATCGGCAGCAGTACGCCGGTAAACAGGCCCATGTCGTGGTGGATCGGCGTCCAGGACGCGCTGCTGCGCACCGGCACGCCATCGCGGCTGAGGTTATGCGCACGCTCGATGTGCCCCAGCTGATTGATGATCATGCGGTGGGTAACCACCACGCCCTTGGGAAAGCCGGTGCTGCCGGAGGAGAACTGGATGATCGCCATGTCGTCGGGTTGCGCTTCTACCGCCGCAACGGGGGCGCTGCCAGGTGCCGGATCGAAGCTCGGCTCGGAATAGATGCAAAGCCCGGTTTGCGCGCGCCACTCGGCGACATCTTCCTCGGCGATCGCGCTGTCGCAGAGCAGCAGCCGGAACTGGCAGGATGCATTGCAGCCCTCAAGGAACTCGGCATAGTCCAGGTATTTTCCGGACTTGGTGCGCAGCGGCACAGCCACCAGATTCAAGCGCCAACAGGCCAGCAGATAAGCAACCAGCTCGATACTGTTATTCAGCACCAGGCCGACACTGTCCTGCGCCTGCAAGCCGTGATTGCGCAGTTTCACGGCGCACTGCTCGACCCGCTCGGCT
The DNA here is from genome assembly GCA_946886875.1 of uncultured Pseudomonas sp. The sequence goes on along the minus strand of CAMPJN010000138.1, from coordinate 6,461 downwards.
ATTTCCCCAAGCCGGTAACTGCGGTTGCTGTTGGCAAAGGTCCAGACGGCGCTGTTCTGACTCACGGCACGGGCGAATCGATGATTGATAGTTGGCATTTCCCACTCTCACAGACAATCGCCCCATGCTGTTAACGAGGCAAAAGGAGGTTTAACTTAAACTGCTTAAATTGTTTCTATAGAACCTGCTGGTTATTGGCTCTATATAACCAGCGCACTAATAAAAATATGCGCCGTACGGACAGATTCCCGCGACCGAGCGCCAGACAGAAACCGCAGAACAGAGGCCCAGAACGGATAGTCGACAGACACGGTCAAGCGTCCCTGCCTGGGCAGGAAGATCAATAATTAAAGTTGCGTACACGAGGTCGCCTGGACACCGACCGGGCCAAGAGCACAGTCACTACGCCTCATTAGACAACCCGCATGGGCATCGCGCACCACAACTAAATGTTGGCGGGCCTTGTTGACTAATCCGACTGTCCAATTGTCGGACAATATCGCGCAAAGACTTACAAGTAGCGACTTTGTTGGCTTGCAACTATAAAAACTGACTATATCGACAACTATAAATTCACCATATAACTATGACTGGAGGTTAAACCTACCAACGCGGTTTATTCCCAGTAGTTGCATAAGCGCAAATCGCCAACTGACTTTATAGTTGTCAACGTCAAACGTACCGATATCGGACGGGGTTCGAGCACTGCAGAGCAGGGAATCGCTTTGTATCGCTTAGCCCTGGTTTATTCCCCCAGCGGCGCCGCACGGATCATCCGGCTGAAACCCAGGCCGAGCAGAAAGGCCGCGCGGGAGTTGGGCCGCAGCTGCGCTTGTTGTTTGATCGCGGAAACCAGTTGGTTCTTTAAGCCCAGCCGCGGATATCGCTCAAGGGTGGTGGCGATGGCCTGCGGGCCCAATTGGCGGATACGCGCACCTATCACGTCGAGAGCGGCGCCTTCATGCAGCAGGTGCGCTTCGGCGCCCTGCCCGAGGCCGACGCGTACGTTCAGGTGCAGGGAAATCGCCTCCGCCAGCCGCTCGCTACGCTCCGCCGACCATCCCAGTTGCGTGGCGAAACGCTGGGCAGCACGCGCGCCCTCGACGGCGAAGCAGGCGCAGCCGGCCTCCTGACAGGAATGCGTGGCGGTCAGGCCCAGGTCATGCAAAGCGCAGGCAATGAACAAGAATTCGGCGTCGAACTCGATGCGATCGACCTGGGCGAGTAGCGCAGCCCAGACATAGGTACGCAGACAGTGATTGAACAACCAGGGCGCGCTCAGTTGTTGGCTGTGTTCGCTGGCACGCAGCGCGTCGGGCGAATCCGGCAGGCGAATCGCCGTCAGGTCGATGCGCGCCGCCGCGGCGTCGGCGAAACCCAGTTGGCCGAGGCGCGTCAACATGGCTTGGGCGACCAGGCGCAGGTGGTCCTGACGGCGTAATGCACCGCCGCCCTGCTCCGCCCAGTGCCAGCTACCGACATGGCGATTCATAGCAGGGCTCCCAGTAAGCCCACCGCCCACCAGGCCTGGATCGACCACAGGGCGAGGAAGAACAGAAAACGCAGCTGTACCGCGCCAATGCTGGTGGAAAGCAGATGCACCGTCGACTGACCAACTCGCGCGGCAACCGCCCACAGCGCCAGCGGTGCGGTAATGGCGGCGTTGCCGCTGACAGTGGCGACCAGGATCAGGCCGGCGAAAATCGGCAGGTTCTCGTAGCAGTTGGCATGGGCGCGGCACAGCCGCGCCGAGAATGGCGAAACATCCTCGCCGGATACCGCAAAGGCATTGGCCGCGCGCTTGCCAGCCAACGCCACACTGACCCGCAGCATAGCGATGCCGCCCAGCAGCAGGAGCGTCCAGGTTGCGTACAGCAACAGTGCCAGTAGTGAATGTTCCATCGATGCCTCCTTTTGTTAAGGGCCACACAGGCGGATTCTGCCCCTGAACCGGCCGTGAAAATATCGGCGATAACGAACAAAAACATGGCAATATCGCCAAAGCAGATTTTTCACCGGGCACCCTCATGAACCCGAAACGGATCACCCTGTTGGCTTACCCAGGCTGTATGGCCATGGAGATCTTCGGCCTCAGCGACACTCTGTTGCTGGCCAATCGGATTACTCAGGCGCTGATGCCCACCAGCCCGCCGTTGTTCGAGGTGACGCTTGCCAGCCTCAAGGGCGCGCAGATCACCACTGCCGGCGGTTTTTCCCTGGGCACCGAAAAAGCCGGGCGCAGCATGGATTTGCTGGTGGTGCCGGGCATGGATTTTCGCGACCGCCAGGCAACCCAGACGCCCTTCCCCGGGCTGACCAAGGAGGTGGCCTATATCGAGCGGATATTCGCCAAAGGCATCCCGGTGGCCTCGGTATGCGTCGGCGCCTTTCTGCTTGGCGATGCCGGTTTGCTGGATGGGCGCAGGGCCACCACCTCATGGTTGTTCAGCGCCGATCTGGCGCGGCGCTTTCCGGCGGCCAAGGTCGAATCGAGCGCATTGCTGGTCGAGGATGGCGGCGTCTGCACCAGCGGCTCGTTCAGCGCCACCTTCGACCTGGCGATGCATCTGATCCGCCAGATCGCCAGCCCAGAAGTCACCCGGGCGGTGGCTCGTATGGCGCTGCTCGATCAACGCGACAGCCAGGCCGGCTTCGTCGATGCGCGCATGCTCGGCAAACCACCGGCCAGTTTCGCCCAGGCCGTGCATGCGTGGCTGTTACAACGCTTGAGCGAACCCTATGACCTGCAACGGCTGGCCGCGGCTTTTCATATCAGCGGCCGCACCCTGCTGCGGCGGGTTAAGGAGGAAACCGGCGAGTCGCCGCTGAGCTACTTGCAAGGCGCGCGTATCGGCCAGGCAAAGATTCTGTTGGAGACAACGAGTTTGAGCGTTGCCCAGGTGACCGAGCGGGTCGGCTATCAGGACGTCGGTACCTTCAGCGGCTTGTTCAAGCGCCTGGTCAAGCAGTCGCCCGCGGAATACCGACGACGCTTTCGCGGGCGGCAGCTGCCGCATTGAAGATGCGAGCCGCGAGGCTAGCTGGCTATGCTCGATAGAGCGGCTTCGGAACATCCTCTGACCTTGGCGTCTCTAAATGTAATCAATCGACATAAACGTCTGCCGAAGGGAGCATTGATATGGGCATTTGTCAGCAAGGCACTCAGGAACCAGAGCAGGAACCAGAGCCGGACCCGATCAACGATCCGGGCAATGAAGATCCGGGCTCGGAGGTAGAACCGGATATGTATCGACCAGCGCGCAGGGAGCCGGAAGAGCGGGATGAGTAGATAAAGCAGTATTTGTATTGCTTGGAAAGAGGCATCGCTCGCGCCAGCCCTCACCCCAGCCCTCCCCGAAGGAGAGGGGCAGTTCGCGCTGACCGCAAGTCTGATTGCTAGCCGCGCCCCTCTATTTGCCTCCTATTTGCTTCGCTGTGCCAACTGCGTGCCGAGCAGTAGGCCGGCGAGGATCAAAGCGCCGCCGAGCCAATGGTAGGCCTGCAACCCCTCGTCCAATAACAGCCAGCCGAGCACGGCGGTGAACACCGGCATCAGGTAGTTGCTCAGCGCGGCTTTGGCGGCGCCGAGTACGCGGATACCGTGGTTCCAGGCCAGATACGCCACCAGCGAGGCAAATACCGCAGTGTAACCGATCGCGCCGAGGTTGGCCGGGGTGATGGCGAAGCTGGCACCCTGGGCCAGTTCGTAGAGGTAGAACGGCAGCACCAGCGGCACGCCGATCAGCACCAGCACGGCGAGTAACGAGAACGCAGGGATCGGCAGCAAATAACTGGCCCAGCGCCGCAGCAGCAGCGAATACAGCGCCCAGTCGGCCACGGCCAGCAGCATGATCAGGTCGCCGCGGTTGAACGACAGCGAGGCCAGTTTCGCCCAGCTGCCCTGACCGATCAGCACCAGCAAACCCACCGCGGCCAGGCCCAGCCCCCACCAGGCGCGACCCGGTGGCCACTCGCCGAGCAGCAGGCCGGCACCGATAAAGATCATCAGCGGCAGGCAGGTGTTGACCAGGGTGATATTGATCGCCGGGGTGGTTTGCGCGGCGCTGTAAAGCAGCGAGTTGTAGCCGGCGATGCCCAGGGCGCCGAGCACCAGCAAACGCCAGGCGGCCCGACGCACCGCCTGGCGATGGCGCCACAGCGGCAGCGCGGCGAAGGGTAGCAACAACGCCAGGGCCGAGGCCCAGCGCCAGAAGGCCAGGGCAAAAGGTGGTATTTCGCCAGCGAAGGCCCTGGCGACCAGGGCGTTACCGGCCCAGCACAGCACCGCCAACAGCAGCCCGAGGGTGGCGAGCGAGCGTGAGCTGGTCACCCTCAGTTCTGGCCGAGCGGGCGCAGGCGGTATTGCGGCGGTAGTTGTTCCAGGCTGCTGACGGTGACGTTGAGGTTCTTCCAGCGGCCATCCTTGATCCCGTAGATGCAACCGTGCACCGACAGCTCCTGGCCGCGATGCCAGGCGTTCTGCACGATGGTGGTATGGCTGACGTTAGCCACCTGCTGAATCACATTGAGCTCACAGAGGCGGTCGACCCGTTCCTCCTCGCTCGGCAACTTCGCCAGGTGCTCGCGGTGCTCGTAATACAGATCGCGAATGCTGCGCAGCCAACCGTCGATCAGGCCGAACTGGGTGTCCTGCATGGAGGCGCGCACGCCGCCGCAGCCATAGTGGCCGGTAACCAGAATATGTTTGACCTTGAGTACGTCGACTGCGTACTGGACCACCGACAGACAATTGAGGTCGGTGTGCAGCACTACGTTGGCAACATTGCGGTGGACGAACAGGTCGCCCGGCAGCAGGCCGACGATTTCGTTGGCCGGCACTCGGGCATCGGAGCAGCCGATCCACAGGTATTCGGGCACTTGCTGGCGGGCCAGCTTGGCGAAGAACTCCGGGTCTTCTTCGATGATCGAGGCGGCCCAGCGTTCGTTGTTGTCAAACAGCTGTTTCAGATCGCTCATGCTTGTTCACTCTCCTATCTGGTGCCGCACATTAAGAAGCGGGCACGGCTTTGACAAGAGCCAGTGGCAAGCGAGTCACCTTCAGACCACGCGAATTATCCGCTCCGCCCTGACGGTGCGCGAACTCGGGCCGCGCAGGTCATTGAGGAAGCTGTCGCGCCAGGCATTCAGATCGGCATCGCGGATCGCCCGCATCATGTTCTCGTAGCGATCCTTGCGTTCGGCCAAAGGCATGCGCAGCGCGCGATCGAGCGCCTCGGCCATGCCAACGATGTCGTAGGGATTGACGATCAAAGCCGCGTCCATCTCGCGGGCCGCGCCGGCGAAGCGCGACAGCACCAGAACCCCGGGGTTAGCCGGGTTCTGCGCGGCGACATACTCCTTGGCGACCAGATTCATGCCGTCGCGTAGCGGCGTGACCAGGCCGACGCTGGCGCCGCGGAACAACCCCATCAACACCCGTCGTTCGTGGCTGCGGTTGAGGTAATGCAGGGGCATCCAGTCCAGCTCGGCGTAGCGCCCGTTGATATGCCCGGCTTGGGTTTCCAACTGCTGGCGCAGGGTCTGGTAGGTTTTCACGTCCGAGCGCGAGGTCGGCGCGATCTGCACGAACTGCACGTTGCGTCTGTGCTCGGGAAAGCGCTGCAGCAACTCGTCGTAGGCGCAGAAGCGCTCGATCAGACCCTTGGAGTAATCCAGGCGGTCGACGCTGATGATGGTCTGGCAGGGCTGGCCGTCTGCGTTATGGCCGATCAGATTGCGCCGGCCCCGATAACGGCTGGCGGTTTGCTGGATTTCATCGGGCATCACGCTGATCGGGTAGACCTTGGCGCGGAAGTTGTGACCATAGGCGGTCATGCTGCCCTCGCTGCCGATCAGACCGCGCACCTCGCGGCGGATGTAATCCTCGAAGGCCTGGCGGTCGACCTCGGTCTGAAAACCGATCAGGTCGTAGGCGCATAAGGTTTTGAACAGCTCATTGTGCGGCGGGATGGCGGTGAGTATTTCCGGCGCCGGAAAGGGGATATGCAGAAAGAAGCCGATGCGGTTGCGGATGCCCAGGCGGCGGCATTCGTCGGCGAAGGGAATCAGATGATAGTCGTGGACCCAGATCACATCGTCCGGTTGCAGCAACGGCTGCAACTGCTCGGCGAACATGCGGTTGACCTCGCAATAGCCCTCGTACTCCTCGCGGCGGTAACGCGCCAGGTCGATGCGGTAGTGGAAGATCGGCCATAGCGTGGCGTTGGCGAACCCCCGGTAGTACATGTCGTAATGACGCCGCGACAGGCCGCGCGTGACATAGGTGATATTGCCGTGGGTTTCGCTGTGCAGCTCGGCGGAGCCACTCACTTCGCCATTCCAGCCGAACCAGATACCGCCAGAGGCACGCAAGGCGTCGTAAACCCCAATCGCCAAACCCCCAGCGGCGGCCTTGCCCTCTTTGATCGGCGCGACCCGGTTGGATACCACCACCAGTCGGC
>CAMPJN010000137.1 GCA_946886875.1 uncultured Pseudomonas sp. | reverse complement strand
GCCTGGACCGGATCGTCAAGCTGGAAGAAAAACGCATCTCCCTGCCGATGCTGGAACAGGCTCTGGGCCAGCATCCCTGGGTCGCAGATGCACGTCTCGGGGTGGTTCAGGAGGGCCGCGCCTTTCTCGGCGCCCTAGTCGCGCTCAACCCGGCCGGCATCCATGCCCTGCGCAACCAGGGCCGGCGCGCGGTCACCGACGGCTTGCGCCGCCATCTCGCCAGCCATTGCGAAGCCATCGCCCTGCCGCGGCGCTGGCGCCTGGTCAGCCAACTGCCCTACAGCACCCAGGGCAAACTGGCCCAGGCCACGGTCGATGCGCTGATCGGCGCGCCACGGCCGACCCAGGTCGAACCACTGACCGCCATCGAACAGGACGGCGAATGGCAACTGGAGCTGGACGTACCGCTGGACTTGGCCCATTTCACCGGCCATTTTCCGCAGACTCCGGTATTGCCAGGGGTGGTACAGATCGACTGGGCGCAACAGCTGGCAAAACGCCTGATCGCCGAGCTGCCGCCGCGCTTCTGCGGCATGGAAGTGCTGAAGTTCCAGCAACTGGTGCGCCCCGGCGACCGCTTGCAGCTGAGCCTGCGTTTCGACGCCAGCCGCGGCAAGCTGTACTTCGCCTTTCGCAACGGCGAAGCGGCCTGCTCCTCCGGGCGGATTCTGCTGGGGGCGGAGCAATGAACCGCTCCCGTAGGTTGGCACGTAGGTTGGCGCTGAGGCACGAAGCCCAACATGCCCGACGCCAGGCGGATCATTTGCATGGTCAGAACTTGCCTGAGCGCACTTCGTGCGCTTTGTTGGGCTTCGCAAGCTCAGCACCAACCTACGCCTCAACAGCACCAACCTATGCAGCCTATTCCCGGATGAGCTGCAACGACGCGCAGGCTTTCCATGCATAAGCCCTGCGCCGTCATCCCGGTATACAACCACGAGCACGCCCTGCCCCAGGTGGTCGCGGCCGTACGCGATGCCGGGCTGGCCTGTGTGCTGGTCGACGATGCCTCGAACCCGTCCTGCGCGGCGGTGATGGATCGCCTGGCCGAGCAGGCGGATATCTATCTGCTGCGCCTACCCCTGAATCAGGGCAAGGGCGGCGCGGTAATGGCCGGTCTGCGCGAGGCCGCGCGCCTGGGCTTCAGCCATGCACTGCAGGTGGACGCCGACGGTCAGCACGACCTCAGCGAGGTCGAGGTCTTTCTCGCCGCCTCGCGCGCCGAGCCCCAGGCGCTGATCTGCGGTTACCCGCAATACGACGCCAGCGTGCCCAAGGGCCGCCTCTACGCGCGCTACCTGACCCACGTCTGGGTGTGGATCAACAGCCTGTCGCTGAGCATCCGCGACTCCATGTGCGGCTTTCGCGTCTACCCGCTGCAGCCCACCCTGGCGCTGATCGACAGCGTGGCCATCGGCCGGCGCATGGACTTCGACACCGAAATCCTGGTGCGCCTGTTCTGGCGCGAACAACCCATGCGCTGGCTGCCGATCCAGGTGCACTACCCGCTGGACGGTCTCTCGCATTTCCGCCTGTGGCACGACAACGCGCTGATCTCGAAGATGCACGCCAAACTGTTCTGCGGCATGTTGCTGCGCGCGCCCTGGCTGCTCTGGCGCAGGAGCCGGCGATGAGCGACCAGCGACACTGGGCCGGGCAACGCGAACGCGGCAGCTTCGTGCTGATGAAATTCATCGTCGGCCTGACCAGCCTGCTCGGCCGCCGCCCGATCGCGCCGCTGATCTATCTGGTGGTGCTGTACTTCTTTATCTTCGGCCGCCAGGCGCGGCGCAGCATCCGCCAGTATCAGAACAACTTGGCGACCTGGAGCGGGCGCACCGAGCTATGCCCGAGCCGGCGTTCGCTGTTCCGCCAATTTATGGCCTTCGCCGACATCCTGCTGGACAAGCTCGATGTGTGGAACGGCCGCCTGCGCCTGGAACAGGTGACCCTGGTCGACCCCAGCGATATCACCGGGCAACTGCACCAGCAGGGCCGCGGGCAGATCCTGGTCGCCGCGCACCTGGGCAACCTGGAGATATGCCGTGCCCTGGCCGAACTCGGCGAGCGCGTGCAGATGAACGTATTGGTACACACCAAACACGCCGAGCAGTTCAACCGCCTGCTCGGCGAGGCCGGTTCGAACAACCTGCGCCTGATCCAGGTCAGCGAGCTGGACGCCGCGGTGATGCTGCAACTGTCCGAGCGCCTGGAGCGCGGCGAATGGCTGGCCATCGCCGGCGACCGCGTGCCGCTGAAAGGCGGGCGCAAGGCAACGGTGAACTTTCTCGGCAAACCGGCGGCCTTTCCACAAGGCCCCTGGCTACTAGCCGGGCTGCTACAGTGCCCGGTCAATCTGATCAATTGCCTGAAAATCGACGGTCGCTACCAGGTGATCATCGAGCCCTTTGCCGAGCGCATCCAATGGACCCGCGCCGCACGTGAGGCGGTTATCGCCGATTGGGTGCAGCGCTATGCCGAGCGTCTCGCCGCACACTGCTTGAGCGCGCCATTGCAATGGTTCAATTTCTACCCGTTCTGGAATGAAGATGACGACAAATCAGCCTGATCCCATCGTATTCGGCGAACAGCCCCTGCGCATCGAGCAGGTCGTCGCCTTGGCCAGCCGCAGCGCCCCGGCGCAGCTGCAGAGCGATGCTGCCTATCGCGAGAAGATCGCCAAGGGCGCGCGCTTTCTCGACAGCCTGCTGGACAAGGAAGGCGTGATTTACGGCGTCACCACCGGCTACGGCGATTCCTGTGTGGTGGCGGTGCCGCTGCATCAGGTCGAGGCGCTGCCGCGTCACCTCTATACCTTCCACGGTTGCGGTCTGGGCAAGCTGCTGGATGCGCCGAGCACCCGCGCGGTATTGGCGGCGCGTTTGCAGTCGCTGTGCCAGGGCGTATCCGGGGTGCGGGTGGAATTGCTCGAGCGCCTGCAGGCGTTTCTCGAATACGACGTGCTGCCGCTGATCCCGGAAGAAGGCTCGGTCGGCGCCAGCGGCGACCTCACGCCGCTGTCCTATGTCGCCGCCACCCTTAGCGGCGAGCGCGACGTACTGTTCCGCGGCGAGCAACGCAGCGCCGCAGAGGTGCATGCAGAGCTGGGCTGGACGCCGTTGGTGCTGCGGCCAAAGGAAGCCCTGGCGCTGATGAACGGCACCGCGGTGATGACCGCCCTGGCCTGCCAGGCCTATTCCCGCGCCGACTACCTGCTTAAGCTGGCCACGCGCATCACCGCGCTTAACGTGGTGGCGCTGGAAGGCAACCCGGAGCACTTCGACGAGCGCCTGTTCGCCGCCAAGCCGCACCCCGGGCAGATGCAGGTCGCCGCCTGGCTGCGTCAGGATCTGGCTATCGATGCGCCGACCGCACCGCTGCACCGCCTGCAGGATCGCTACTCGCTGCGCTGCGCGCCCCACGTACTGGGCGTACTAGCCGACAGCCTGGGCTTGCTGCGGCAATTTATCGAGATCGAGCTGAACAGCGCCAACGACAACCCGCTGATCGACGCCGAAGCTGAACGCGTGCTGCACGGCGGGCACTTCTATGGCGGGCATATCGCCTTCGCCATGGACAGCCTGAAAAACCTGGTGGGCAACGTCGCCGACCTGCTCGACCGCCAGCTCGCCCTGCTGGTCGACGTACGCTACAACCACGGCCTGCCGAGCAACCTGTCTGGCGCTCCGGAAGTCAGCGCGATGATCAACCACGGCTTCAAGGCGGTGCAGATCGGCACCAGCGCCTGGACCGCCGAAGCGCTGAAAAACACCATGCCGGCCAGCGTGTTCTCGCGCTCCACCGAATGCCACAACCAAGACAAGGTGAGCATGGGCACCATAGCCGCGCGCGACGCCCTGCGCAGCCTGGAGCTGACCGAACAGGTCGCCGCCGCCACCCTGCTGGCCGCCAACCAGGGCGTCTGGCTGCGCCAGCGCAACGGCAAGAACGACATCCCTGCCCCCGTGGCGGCGATGCGCGAAGAGTTGGCCGCAGACTTCCCGCCGGTAATCGAAGACCGCGCCCTGGAAGGCGAGCTGCGCCTGTGCCTGACCCGCATCCGCGAACAGCACTGGAGCCTGTATGCGTAATCGGCGATCCGCCTGTGTAGGAGCCAGCTTGCTGGCGATCCGGCCGCACGCAAAAGCATCGCCGGATTGCCGGACCACAGCAAGCTGGCTCCTACGGAAGCAGGCTCAATCCGGAGGAGCCGCCCATGCGTAGCAAAGGCGTATTGCAGGCCGAAATCGAGCTGGTGGTGCCGTTCTTCGACGTCGACATGATGGAAGTGGTCTGGCACGGCCACTACATCAAATACTTCGAACAAGCGCGTTGCGCTCTGCTCGACAAGCTCGGCCACAACTATGTGCAGATGCGCGACGCCGGCTATGCCTGGCCGGTGATCGACCTGCAGATTCGCTATATCCGCGGCGCCCAGTTCGGCCAAACGATCATTGTCCGCGCCGACCTGGTGGAGTGGGAGAACCGCCTGAAGATCAACTACCTGATCACTGATGCCGCCAGCGGCGAACGCATGACCCGCGGCAGCAGCGTGCAGGTAGCGGTGGAAATCGCCACCCGCGAAATGCAATTCGCCTCGCCCAGGGTGCTGGTCGAAGCGGTAGAGCGGGTGCTGGCGTGAAGATCATTCTGGCAGGCTGTCAGCGCTGGCTGAACGCCATTCGCCCGGCTAAAGACAATCCCGTAGGTTGGGTTGAGCGTTGCGAAACCCAACGCGGATCGTTTGCCCAAGAATCGGGGTGTGCCAACCTTCAGCGTCCGCCATGCGACCGGTTTCGCCCTGTCGGGCGAGTTACTTTCTCTTTGCGCGCGCAAAGAGAAAGTAACCAAAGAGAAAGCGCGCCCCACATACGGGTCTCGCTGCGCTCGACTTCCCTCGCTTCATCCCTGCTCCAGGGGCACGCTGCGAAGGGCCATCCCTGGCCCATCGCAGCTCTCGCGGCATCCATGCCGCTCAACCCCTTACGCAGGGATTCCACTCGGCCTCCTGAGGGGACCCCGTATCCTGGCCCGACTGAAGTTGTTCAATCTTCATTTCTGCGCTGGCACAACCTCGTAGCCCGGATGAAATCCGGGAAGCGTACGCAGGCCTTACCCCGCTTCCGGATTGCATCCGGGCTACTGGCGCTCTTGCTGCTCCTGACCAGCAACGCCTACGCCTTCGATCTGGACCAACTCAGCGCCCAGCTGGCCAAGCCAGCCGTAGTCCGCGGCCCACTGATTCAGGAAAAACACCTGCGTGCCCTGCCCCAGCCCCTGACCAGCCGCGGCCAGTTCGTCCTCAGTGCCGAGCAGGGCCTGCTCTGGCAACTGCAAAGCCCGCTACAACAGGACTACCGCATCGACGATAGCGGCATCGCCAAACGCAGCGCCAATGGCTGGCAGCTGCAGCCCGGCCAGGACGTCGCCGCCCAGCAGAGCCGGCTGTTTCTCGCCGTACTCAAGGGCGACCACAGCGGCCTGGCGCAAGACTTCGAGCTGCAACTGAGCGGCAGTAGCGAGGCCTGGCAGCTGAACCTGACCCCGCACTCGCTGCTGCTCAAGCAGATCTTCGAGCGCATCCAGATCGACGGCGGCGCCCTGGTCGAGCGCATCGAGCTGCTGGAAACCCAAGGCGACAAGACCGTGCTGCGTTTGCCCGACAGCCAGCCAGGCGACGCCCTGAGCGAGCAGGAGCGCCGCGATTTTGCCAATTGAGCGCCGCGCGCTTGAACGCAGCCTGCCACGGCTGTTCGGCCTGTTTTTGCTGGCACTGTTGGCTCTGGCCGCCTGGCAATGGCGCAATGGCCCGCCGATAGCGGCGAGCATGCTCGAACTGCTGCCCGCGGGCGGCGGTGATGCCCTGGTGCTGCAGGCCGAACAACGCATGCAGGAGCCGCTGAATCGCGAGTTGTTATTGCTGATCGGCCACCCCCAACGCGAGCAGGCTATCGCCCTGGTGCAACGGATCGGCCAGCAATGGCGCGACAGCCAGAATTTCCAGCGCGTGCAATGGAGCCTGGAAGCCGATCTGCCGGCCCTGCGCCAGCAACTATTGGCCAGCCGCCTGGCGCTGTTGCAACCGGCCGACCGACAACTGCTCGCCGAGCAGCCGCAAGCCTTTATCGAACAACGCAGCGCGCAGCTGTTCGACACCTTCGCCGCCTTCGGCCTGCTGCCCCTGGACCAGGACTGGCTAGGCCTGGGCGCCCGCGCCCAACATGCGTTGACCCCGCACAGCCGGATTCAGGCCGATCTCGGCAGCGGCGCCCTGTTGGTCGAGGGCGACGGCATGACCTGGGCGCTATTGCGCGCACGCATCCAGGGCGACTCCTTCGATTTGCAGGCGCCGCTGGCCATAGCCGCGGCGGTGGCCGATGTACGCACGCAAGTGACGAGCGAAGGCGGCCAATTGCTGGCGACCAGCGGCCTGCTGCACGCCGCGGCCGGCCAGACCCAGGCCAGCCGCGAGATCGGCTGGATCGGCGGCGGCTCGGTGCTCGGCATCCTGCTGCTGTTGCTGTTCACCTATCGCACCCCGCGTGCGCTGCTCGGCCTGTTGCCCATAGGCGTGGCGCTGCTGGCGGGCGTCAGCGCCTGCGTGCTGGTGTTCGGCCAGATCAATGCAATCACCCTGGTGCTCGGCGCCAGCCTGATTGGCGTCGCGGCGGATTACCCGCAGCACTACTTGAGTAAAAGCTGGAGCAAGAACTGGAGCGGCCACGCCTGGCACAGCTGGAACGCCATGCGCGCCACGCTGCCGGGTCTGAGCCTGAGCCTGGGCACCAATCTGCTCGGTTACCTGGCGTTGGCCTTTACGCCTTTTCCGGCGCTGACCCAGATCGCGCTGTTTTCCGCCGCCGGGCTGATCGCCGCCTACCTCTGCTCGGTGTGCCTGCTGCCGGCCTGGCTTAGTGGTCTGCAGCTGAACCCGGCGTCCGGCCCGCTGAGCTTCAGCGAAAAATTGCTGCGGCTGCGTGCGCGCCTGCTCGGCAAGGTCGGCAGCGCGCCGCTGCTCGGCCTGCTGTTGCTGTTCTGTGCCGGTGGCCTGTGGCAGGTACAGGCACAGAACGATCTGCGCCAATGGCTGGGCCAGCAGCCGCAGCTGCTCGACGAGGCCCAGCGCATCGCCGAACTGACCGGGCAACAGCCCACCAGCCAGTTCTTCCTGGTGCGCGCCCAGGATCAAGCGCAATTGCTGCAACGCCAGGCAGAGCTCAGCGCGCGCCTGGACGCTCTGCTGGCCGCAGACGGCTTGCGCAGCTACCGCGCCCTCAGCCAATTGGTCGCGCCAGCGCAGCAGTTGCAAACACTGCGCGGCACTTTGGAACGCTTGCCCGAGCATTGGCAGCCGCTGCTTGCCGCCGGCATTCCCGAAGCCGCGTTGCAGGCGGAGCTCCAGCAACTGCTGACGACCCCACAACCGACCATGGCCGAGGCCCTGGCCAGCCCCCTCGGCGAAGCCTGGCGCCCGCTCTGGCTGGGCGCAGACAAGCAAGGCCAAGTCGCCGGCCTGGTTAGCTTGCAAGGCCAGATCAACCGCGCGCAGCTCGATGCGGCCAGCGCCGGCCTGGACGGCGTGCAACTGGTCGACCGCCTGAGCGAGCTGAACGGCCTGTTCGCCGCCACCCAATTGAGCGCGGCGCAACTCAAGCTGGCCTCCTGCGCGGCGATTCTGCTGTTGCTGTGCATCCCCTTCGGCCTGGCCGGCGCGCTGCGCGTGGTCTGCCTGCCGCTGCTGGCCGCCCTGGCGGCCCTGGCCTGCCTGGGCTGGCTGGGCCAGCCACTGACCCTGTTCAGCCTGTTCGGCCTGCTACTGATCACCGCCATCGGTATCGACTACGCGATCCTGATGCGCGAGGGCATCGGCGGTGCGGCAGTCAGCCTGATCGGCACCCTGCTCTCGGCCCTGACCAGCTGGCTGTCGTTCGGCCTGCTGCTGGTCAGCCAGACCCCGGTCATCGCCAATTTCGGCCTGGCGATCAGCCTCGGCCTGTTCTTCTGCTTCCTACTCTCGCCCTGGGCCAGCAAGACGCCGCCACACGGCCAGGCAGTGGCGGCATGAGTATCGCGCTGTGCTGGCTCGGCCTGCTGGGATTGTTCGCCGTGGTGACCTGGCTGGGTCGACGCCTGCGTCTGCTGCCCATCGTCAGCCAACTGTTGCTGGCCACCCTGGGTTTGCCGCTGCTGCTATGGAGCACGCCCCAGGGCTTCGGCGCCGCAGAGCTGCTCGCGCCGGACTGGTTGGCGTTACTCTATGGCCTGGCGTTCACCCTGGTGCTGGGGCATATCCTCAGTGAGGTGATCGACCTCGACCTGGATGTCAGCAGCGTCAAAATCGCCCTGCCGAGCTTCTTTCTGCCGTTCTTCTGCGGCCTGGCTTGCGCGCTCTGGCTGCTGCCGGCGCAAAGCACCCTGGCGAGCATCGCCGTGGGCCTGCTGTTCGCCCTCACGGCCATTCCGGTGCTATTTCTCTACTTGCAACACTTCGGTTACCCGCCGGCGAAAATCCGCCAACTGTTGCAAGCGGCGATTCTGATGGACCTGCTGTGCTGGGCGATTTTCGCCCTGGCCGAAGGCAGCAGCGCCCCGCAACAGCTGCTCTGGCCGGTGCTTGGCGCCTGCCTGCCGCTGCTGTTGAAGTGCCTGCGCTTGCGTTCTGCATGGCTCAACGGCCTGTGTTTCTTCGCCCTGTTGCTGTTGATGCAACAGCTCGGGCTCAACGCACTGGTCTTCGCCATCGGCTATCTGCTGTTGCTCGCCGGCTTGCGCTTGCCGCTGCGCCCGCCGTTGCCGGCGGCCTGGTTCGGCGCCGCGCAGACCTGGCTGGCGGTGCCGCTGATCCTCAATTACGGCATGCTGCATGTC
>CAMPJN010000136.1 GCA_946886875.1 uncultured Pseudomonas sp. | reverse complement strand
GCGCGGCGCCACGGTTTCGCGCACCTCGATCAGATTGGACAGTTGCACCATGCTGTCGTCGCGCCCGCGCACATAAACCCGGTCGAGATCCTGGGGGTTGCTGCGGTCAATATCCGCTAGCTGCACCATCACATCGTACTGCTCGCCGTTCTGCTTGAAGCGCGTCACCTGGCGGCTACCGAACAGGCTTTCGAGGCTGCGGCCGATGGTCGCCACATCGCTGCCGACCGCCACAGCCTGCTCGCGATTGACCGCGACCTTGAGCTGCGGCGCATTCAGTTTGAGGTCGCTGTCGAGGCTTTCCAGGCCGGGGTATTCGCGCAGACTGTTCAACAGTTCATCGACATAGACCTGCAGCTCGGCGTACTCCAGGGACGAGCGGATCACGAAGTTGACCGGCTGGTTGCGCGCGCTCTGCCCGAGCGGCGGCCGGTTGACCGGAAAGGCCCGGAACCCGGCAATCTCCTGGAACTTGGGCAGCAACTCATCGCGGATCTCGAACTGGCTACGCGAGCGCTTGTCCCAGTCCTCCAGCTTCATAAAGGAAATGCCCTGGGCCACCGTCGGGAAACCGGCGATCACCATATAGCGGTTGGTTTCCGGGATGCTCGCATAAGCTGCCTCGATCTCCCGCGCGTAACGCCCGGTGTAGTCGATGGTGGCGCCATCCGGACCATTGAACACGCCGATGATGGTGCTGGTGTCTTCGGTCGGCGCCAGTTCCGACTTCAAACCGGCGAACAGCAGCACGCAGGCCAACATGGTCAGCAGTAAGGCGCCGACCACCACGACCCAGGCGCTCAGAGCGCGGGCCAGCAGGTACTTGTAGCCATACGTCAGCTTGTTGAGAAAGTCCTCGATCAGGTTGTATACCCGGTTATGGCGCTCGCCGGCCTGATGCGGCTTGAGCAGCACCGCGCACATCATCGGCGTCAGGGTCAGGGCGACGAACCCCGAGACCAGCACCGCGCCGGCCAGGGTCCAGGCGAACTCGGTGAACAACTTGCCGGTGGTGCCCTGCATAAAGCCGATGGGCGCGAACACCGCGGCCAGGGTCAGGGTCATGGCGATCACCGCGAAGGCGATCTCACGGCTGCCCTTGAGCGCCGCCTGCAGCGGGCGCATGCCCTCCTCGATATGCCGGTGGATGTTCTCCAGCATGACGATGGCATCGTCCACCACCAGGCCGATGGCCAGGACCATGGCCAGCAGGGTCAGGGTGTTGATGGTAAAACCCATCAGGCTCATCAGGGCGAAGGCGCCGATCAGCGATACCGGAATGGTCACCAGCGGAATGATGGTGGCGCGCAACGAACGCAGGAAGATAAAGATGATCAGGATGACCAGCGCCACCGCTTCCCAAATGGTGATAAAGACGTTGTCGATGGACTCGCGGATAAATAGCGAATTGTCGTGGGCGATGGTCATTTCCATGCCTTCGGGCAGCAGCTCCCGCGCCTCCGGCAATGCCGCATTGAGACCATCGGAGATATCCAGAGGGTTGGCCGTGGCTTGTTTGATCACACCCATGGACACTGCCGGACGACCCTTGAAGCGCACGATGCTGCGCTCGTTCTGCGCACCTATTTCGGCGTGGCCGACATCGGCCAGGCGCAGCAGGTAGCCTTTCGAATCATCGAGGATCAGCTCATTGAACTGCTGCGGCGTGTTCAGGTCGGTTTCCGCCAGTACGGTGAACTCGCGCTCTTGGGACTCGATGCGGCCGGCGGGGATTTCCACGTTCTGCCGGCGCAGGGCGTCTTCCACGTCCTGCACGGTGAGGTTATGCGCGGCGAGTCGTTCCGGGTCGAGCCAGATGCGCATGGCCAGGGTGCGGCCACCGCGAATCTGTACTTCCGAGACCCCGGGGATGGTTTGCAGGCGGTCCTTGATCACCCGCTCGAGGACATCGGTGATCTCCATCGAGCTGTAGCGTTCGCTGTAAAAGGCGATCCACACCACCGGCTGGGCATCGGCCTCGACCTTCTGCACGATCGGCTCGGCTATCTCATCCGGCAGCAAACCACGCACCCGGCCGAGACGGTCGCGCACGTCGTTGGCGGCCTCGTCGGCGTTGCTGCTGAGCTTGAATTGCGCGGTGATCTGGGTGTTTTCCGAGCGACTGATGGAGCTGACGAAGTCCAGCCCCTCGATACCCGAGAGTACGTCCTCAATCGGTTGGGCGACCTGGGACTCCATGATCTCCGGACTGGCGCCCGGGTAAGTGACGTTGACCGTGACTATGGGCACGTCGACGTTGGGGTATTCGCGCACGCTCAGGCGCTGGTACGCCATCAAGCCGAGCAACACCAGGATCAGCGAGAGTACGGTGGCGAATACCGGCCGGCGGATGCAGATATCCGACAGCGTCATGGTCTGCGCTCCACCACCTTGGTACGCACCGGCATGCCCTCGCGCACCTTCTGCCAGCCGGCGCTGATCAACGTCTCATCGCCGCGCAAGCCTTCGCGTACCTCCACAGTGCCGGCGGAACGCTTGCCCAACTTGACCTCGCGCACCTCGACTTTGCCGTCCACCACCAGGTTGACCAGCAAGCGCTCGCCAACCGGCATCACCGCCTCCTCCGGAATAACCAGGGCATCGGCACGCTCGGCGAGAATCACCGAGACCTTGACGAACTGGCCGGGTCGCAGGCGCCGCTCGGCGTTGTCGATACGGGCGCGAATCGCCTGGCTGCGCCCGATTTCGTCGAGGCGCGGATTGATTGCGAATATCTCGCCGCTGAAACGCTCGCCGGGATAAGCATCGAGGCTGACTTCGATCAGTTGACCGAGGCGCATCTGGCTGACGGCTTTTTGCGGAATGCGGAAATCGACCTTGAGCGGATCTAGCACTTCCAGGTTGACGATATCCTGGCCTTCGCTCAAGTAATCGCCGGGGCTGACCTGACGCAAACCGAGAACGCCGTCGTGCGGCGCCTGTATCCGGGTTTTATCCAGACGCGCCTGGGCCAAGGCCAGGCTGGCGCGGGCGGCCTGCTGCTGGGCACTGGCTTCATCCAGCGCTTGGGCATTGCTGGCGCCGCGTTTGAACAGCATCTGCGCGCGCTGAAAATTCTTTTCCGCCAGGTTCAGGTTGGCCTGGGCCTGAGCCAGTTCGGCGCGGCTGATCGCATCGTCGAGACTGACCAGCAAAGCCCCGGCCTCGACATTCTGGCCTTCGCGAAAATGCAGCTTGGCCAGGCGCCCGGCGACCTCCGGGCGGATCATCACCGACTCGTCCGAGCGCAAGGAACCAAAGGTGATCAACTCATCGCGCACCAGGCTTTTCGCCACCGGCACCACTTCCACCATGGGGCCTTCGGCGGACTGAACCGGCAGCGAGAGCCCGGCGAACAACAGCAAAGCGCCTGAAAGGGAACGGCTTAGAACGGACATAAACTACCTCTTGTCTTATAGCGCCGAAGTCTAACGACCTCGACGCAAGATTCGCCGAACTAAATGTTTCCCCTTATTTTTACTGGCGCATACCACGCCCACTGATCAGCAAACGAATGCACACACCGTAAAGCAATGCGGTGGCCACCAGCATAAAGCCGATGGCGATGCCGATACGGATGTCCGAAACGCCGAGAATGCCGTAACGAAAGGCGTTGACCATATGCAGCACCGGGTTGGCCAACGACACCGTCTGCCAGAACGGCGGCAGCAGATTGATCGAATAGAACACCCCGCCGAGGTAGGTCAACGGCGTCAGCACGAAGGTCGGGATAATCGAGATATCGTCGAAATTGCGCGCGAACACCGCGTTGACGAAGCCGCCCAGGGAGAAAATAGTCGCGGTCAGCAACACCACCAACACGGTCACACCGAGGTGGTGCACCTGCAACTTGGTAAAGAACAGCGACAGCAGAGTGACGATAAAACCCACCGCCAGCCCGCGCAGCACGCCGCCGGTGACGTAGCCGATGAGAATGATATGCGGCGACACCGGCGACACCATCAGCTCCTCGACCGAGCGCTGGAATTTGCTGCCGAAGAAACTCGACACCACGTTGCCGTAAGCGTTGGTGATAACCGACATCATGATCAGCCCCGGCACTATGTATTCCATATAGCTGAAGCCGCCCATATCGCCGATCTGCGTACCTATCAGCCGGCCGAAGATGACGAAGTACAGAACCATGGTGATCGCCGGCGGCAGCAGGGTTTGCGGCCAGATGCGGGTGAAGCGGCGGATCTCCCGGTAAACAATGGTGCGCAGCGCGACCATATTGGCGGCGAATTCGGAATTCAGATAATCCGTGCTCATACCGCCCCCTTCGCCAGGTTCTTCTCGACCAGGGACACGAACAGCTCCTCCAGGCGGTTGGTCTTGTTACGCAAGCTGATTACCTCGATGTTCTGCAAGGCCAGTTGGCGGAACAGCTCGGTGATGCCCTGGGCCTTGTCGACCTGCACTTCCAGGGTGTGGTGATCTAGCAGCTTGGCCGGGTAGCCGAGCAGCTGCGGCGCCACCGTTTGGGAATCCTTGAGGTCGAGCAGAAAGGTCTCGACGTGCAACTTCTTCAGCAGGGTCTTCATGCTGGTGTTTTCGACGATGCGGCCGTGGTCGATGATGCCAATATTGCGGCACAGATGTTCGGCTTCTTCCAGATAGTGGGTGGTGAGGATGATGGTGATGCCCTGCTGGTTGAGCTCGGTGAGAAAGCTCCACATCGAACGGCGCAGCTCGATATCGACGCCAGCGGTAGGCTCGTCGAGAATCAACAGGCGCGGCTGATGGACCAGGGCGCGCGCGATCATCAGGCGGCGCTTCATACCACCGGACAGTTCGCGCGACGGCACATTGTGCTTGCCCCACAGGCCCAGTTGATTGAGGTACTGCTCGGCGCGCTCCTTGGCGATGCGGGCGGGAATGCCGTAATAGCCGGCCTGGGTCACGACTATGTCGAAGGCCCTTTCGAATTGATTGAAATTGAATTCCTGGGGCACCACGCCGAGGCAGCGCTTGAGCGCCGAAGGTTGTTTATCCAGATCATGACCGAACACGTTGACCGTGCCGCTGGTCTTGCTCACCAGGGTCGAAAGGATGCCGATGGTGGTGGATTTACCGGCGCCGTTGGGGCCGAGCAAGGCAAAAAAATCGCCCTCGGCAACATCCAGATCGATGCCATGCAAGGCTTGAAAGCCGTTGCCATAGGTCTTGCTCAATTGGCGAATGGACAGAGCGGTACTCATAAAAATGTGCGCACCTGATTTGAGAAAAAGAAAGGTCCAGCGGAGACGCGCCCACAACACGGACGCAAAGTCGTTCAAGTCTAGCGTTTGCCGGGCGACCATCGCAGCCCTTGCTGGAAACGCGATCGGCCAGGCGAGATAGGCCATGACAGTACAGCAGCCTAACAGCGCGGCCAAAAGAAGAAACCCCGCCGCCCCGATGGTACTAATCAAAGCCATCGATACAAGGCCGCCATCGGTTATCCGTAGGTTGGCGCTGAGCGCAGCGAACCCCAACAAGGCGGCAGCGGATAGATATCTGCGATGCCCAGACGTGGACAGCGCACCCCGTAGCCCAGATAAGCCTTGGTGCAATCCGGAAGAAATTTGCGCATGTGTCGCCGCGCCCCGGATTGCATCCGGCTACAACTGTGATGCCTCGTTAAGCCCGAGCTCGGCCTGTAAATCCCCCGCGGGCTGCGCCGCGTCATCACTGAACAGATGCGGATAGCAACTGGCCAAATGGGAGAAAAACAACTCCTCCGGCACATCGGCGAACTGGCCGTGATCGCGCAGGTATTCCATATAACGCTCGCCGTCGGCGTTGAATGGATGAAACAGGCTGTCGCTGCGGCCATCGAACTCCAGCGCTGCGACCTTGAACATCTGGCACAGCGCCAGATTGAAAGCCGGGGTTGCCTTGACCCAACGGCCATCGAGGTACAGCTCGGTGTAACCGTGCATGGCGAATACTTCGCTACGCAGCATCGCTAGCAGTTTGGGCGTGGACAGGTGGTTGCGCACATCGGCCAAGCCGATGCGCGCCGGTATGCCGCAATGCCGGGCGCAGGCCGCCAGCAGCGTGGCCTTGGGCACGCAGTAGCTCTCGCCGCTAAGCAAGGCATGGCTGCCTTTCAGGCTGTCGGGATCGCGGCTGAAGGTATAAGGGTTATAGCGAATCTGGTCGCGTACCGCGTAGTACAGGCTGATCGCTTGCGCGCCAGGGTCGCGGCTGGCGCCCCGGTACTGCTCTGCGAACTCCACCAGCGCCGGGTGGTCACTATCGATGAAGCGGCCGGGCTCGAGGTATTCATCCATTGGCATCACTCCCTGGTTGAATGGCCAGTCTAACGACGCCAACTACGCCCCTGCCAGGACCCATGTCAGGGCAATCCCGCCAAGTTTCATACTCTTGTCGCCATAAGTGACGGCTGCGTTTGTTATGGTGGTGCAACAAACCGTCAACATGGAGAACTGCACATGCTCGTAGTCTGGTTACTCGTGCTGGTGCTCGGCACAGCCTACCTGGCCCATCTGCGCACCGCTCCACTCACGTTTTTCGGCACCCTGGCCGTCTACCTGCTGCTGATGGGCGGGCTCGGTCATGCCCCCGCTGGGCTCATGCTGATCCTCTGGGTGCTGCTGATTGCCGCAGCCTTGCCACTGGCCTTGCCCGAACAACGGCGCAAACTGTTCAGCGCCCCGATGTTCGCCTGGTTCAGGCGGGTATTGCCGCCGATGTCGGACACAGAACGCGACGCCATCGAAGCCGGCACCGTGTGGTGGGACGGCGAACTGTTCAGCGGCCGACCGAACTGGGACACTCTGCTGGCCTACCCCAAAGCCAAATTGAGCGAAGAAGAACAAGCCTTTATCGACGGCCCCACCGAGGAGCTGTGCGCCCTGGTCAGCGACTGGCAAATCGGCCAGGAGATGGACCTGCCGGCCGAGGCCTGGGCGCATATCAAGCAGCACGGCTTCTTCGCCCTGATCATTCCCAAGCAATACGGCGGCAAGGGCTTTTCCGCCTACGCCCACTCGCAGGTGGCGATGAAGCTGGCGACCCGTAGCGGCGACCTGGCCTCCACCGTGATGGTGCCCAATTCCCTCGGCCCGGCCGAACTGCTGCTGCACTACGGCACCGACGAGCAACGCGATCATTACCTGCCGCGTCTGGCCAGCGGTCAGGACATCCCCTGCTTCGCCCTCACCGGCCCGCTGGCCGGCTCCGACGCCGGCGCCATGCCGGACACCGGAATCATCTGCCGCGGCCAATGGCAAGGCGAAGAAGTCATCGGCCTGCGCCTGAACTGGCAGAAGCGCTATATCACCCTGGGCCCGGTCGCCACCCTGCTCGGTCTGGCGTTCAAGGCCTATGACCCGGATCACCTGCTCGGCGACGAGGAGGACCTCGGCATCAGTCTGGCCCTGGTACCGACCGAGACCCCGGGAGTGGAAATCGGCCGCCGTCACCTGCCCCTGGGCGCGGCCTTTATGAACGGCCCCAACTCCGGCACGGACGTGTTCATTCCCCTGGACTACCTGATCGGCGGCCAGGAGATGCTCGGCAAGGGCTGGATGATGCTGATGAACTGCCTGTCGGTCGGCCGCTCGATTTCCCTGCCGGCGGTAGGCACCGGTGCGGCCAAGTTCACCAGCCTGGTCACCGGCCAGTACAGCCAGGTGCGCGAGCAGTTCAACGTACCCCTGGCCGCCTTCGAAGGCATCCAGGAAGCCCTCGCGCGCATCGGCGGCAACGCCTGGTTGATGGACAGCGCACGCATCCTCACCGCAAATGCGGTGGATCTGGGCGAAAAGCCTTCGGTTCTCTCGGCGATTCTCAAGTACCACCTGACCGAGCGCGGCCGCGAATGCATCAGCCACGCCATGGACGTGCACGGCGGCAAGGGCATCATCATGGGCCCGAACAACTACTTGGCGCGTTCCTGGCAAGGCGCGCCCATCTTCATCACCGTGGAAGGTGCCAACATCCTTTCGCGCAACCTGATGATCTTCGGCCAAGGCGCGATCCGTTGCCATCCTTATGTGCTGGCGGAAATGACTCTGGCCAATCGCGACGATCAGGACCAAGCGCTGCAGGAATTCGATGAGATGTTGCTGCAACACATCGGCTTCGCGGTGCGCAACGCCGCCAGCAGCCTGGTGCTCAGTCTCGGCCTGGGCGTGTTCGACCGGGTGCCCGGCGACAGCCTCAGCCGTCCATACTTCCGCGCCCTCAATCGCCTGGCCGCGGCCTTCGCCCTGCTCGCCGATACTAGCATGATGCTGCTCGGCGGCGAGCTGAAACGCCGCGAACGCCTGTCCGCGCGCCTGGGCGATGTGCTCAGCCATCTGTATCTGGCCTCGGCGGCGCTCAAGCGCTACCACGACCAGGGCTATCCGGAACACTCACGACCGCTGCTGAACTGGGCGATGGAAGAAAGCCTGGGCCATGCCGAACGCGCCCTGGAAGAGTTGCTCGGCAATTTCCCCAACCGCTTCATCGGCTGTGCACTGCGCGTGCTGATCTTCCCCCTCGGCCGCAGACACAAGGGACCGAGCGACGATCTGGATGCCCAGGTCGCCGAAATCATCGGGCGCAACAGCGGCGATCCGGCGCTGGAAGAGATTCTCCTCGGCTGCTATCGACCCCAGGCCGAACAGGACCCGGTCGGCGCTCTGCAACACGCCATGAACCTGCTGCACAGCGTGAAGCCGCTGCAACAGAAACTGGACGACGCCCGCAAAGCAGACCAACTGCAGGACAGCGCGCAGCACGACCTGATCGACGCTGCCGTTGCCGCCGGCGTATTGAACGACGAGGAAGCCGCAAGCCTGCGCCAGGCCGAAGCCGCGCGACGCGTGGTGATCGATGTCGACGACTTCGCCAAGGAGCAATTGACCCTGGCCGACGGCAAG
>CAMPJN010000135.1 GCA_946886875.1 uncultured Pseudomonas sp. | reverse complement strand
CCATTCGCGGGCTGTTCGATTTGCTCAAGAACAACGTGGTGACCAATATCGGCGGCATGTACGCGCAGCGCGACGAAACCCGCGACATGCTGATCGAACAGCATCGCGGGCTTTATCAGGCGATTATCGAGGGGCGTGCCGAGGAAGCACGAGAGCTGTCCAATCGGCATATCGACTATGTCCAGGAAGTGCTCGCCGAAGTGCAGCAGCAGGCTCGGCGAGAAGAAAGGGCGCAGCGCCGGCAGATTAGCCATAAATCGTAGGGTGGCGTAACCCGCGAGGGTCGCCGCCACGGGAGCTATCAGTCGTCCTTGCCCTTGCTGCGCATGGCGCGCTGCACTTCGCGGTCGGCGTCACGTTCCTTCTCGGTGTGGCGCTTGTCGAAGTCCTTCTTGCCTTTGGCCAGGGCGATTTCGCATTTGATCAAATGCGCTTTCCAATAGATCGACAACGCCACGCAGGTGTAGCCCTTCTGCTGGACGGCGCCGAACAGTTTGTCCAGCTCGCGCTTGTTCAGCAGTAGCTTGCGGGTGCGAATAGGGTCGGCGATCACATGGGTGCTGGCGGTTTTCAGCGGGGTGATGTGAAAGCCCATCAGCCAGGCTTCGCCGTCCTTCAACAGCACGTAGCTGTCGACCAACTGGGCCTTGCCGGCGCGTAGACTTTTCACTTCCCAGCCGGCCAGGACCAGTCCCGCCTCGAACTTGGATTCGACGAAATATTCGTGCATCGCCTTTTTGTTTTGGGCGATGGTGCCTTGCGGATGTTTCTTTTGTTTAGCCATAGGGCGCGCATTATAGGGAGTCGCGGGCTCGCTGGCGATAACCCGATCTTGAGGGTGAGGGGGTAATCCCGGACAATGCCCGATCTTTTTCACGCATTCGGGCGTATTTATGGCGGGTGACAAGATTTCCATCCACGGCGCATGGGCCAGTCGCTGGGTATTTATCCTGGCGGCGACGGGATCGGCAGTTGGACTCGGCAATATCTGGAAGTTCCCCTACATGACCGGTGTCTACGGTGGCGGGGCTTTCGTGATGATGTACCTGGTGTGCATCTTCCTCGTCGGCTTGCCGATCATGCTCGCGGAAACCATGATCGGTCGCCGTGGCAGGCAGAGCCCGGTGAATACCCTGAAAGCCCTGGCTATCGAGTCCGGGGCGTCGGCGAAATGGTCCTGGGCGGCGATGATGGGCATGGTCGCGGCCTTGTTGATTCTGTCGTTCTACAGCGTGGTGGCCGGCTGGTCGCTGGATTACATCATCGGCATGGGCCGCGGCCAATTCGAAGGTGTAACCGCGCAGCAGGCGGGCGGCGCCTTCGATGCGCTGACCGCCGACCCATTGCGCCTGACCCTGTGGCATACGTTGTTCATGCTGCTGACCGGTTTCGTTATCGCCCGCGGTGTGGTGGCTGGCCTGGAGCGCAGCCTGCGCATCATGATGCCGATGCTGTTCGTGTTATTGCTGGTGCTGCTGGGCTATAGCATGACCACCGGCCACTTTATGCAGGGCTTTCATTTTCTCTTCGACTTCCAGCCCGAGCGCTTGCTCCACGGCGTGCTCGCGGCCATGGGTCATGCCTTTTTCACCCTGAGCGTGGGCGTCGGCTCGATCATGGTGTACGGCGCCTATATGCCCAAGCGCGCGTCGATCGGCAGCACGGTATTGGCGGTGGGCATTCTCGATACCCTGGTGGCGCTGGTCGCCGGGCTGGCGCTGTTTCCCATCGTCTTCGCCGGCGGCATGGAGCCGGGAGCGGGGCCCGGCTTGATGTTCGTCACCTTGCCGGTGGCGTTCGGCAATATCGCCTTCGGCCAGATCATGGGCACGCTGTTCTTTGTCCTGGTACTGGTCGCGGCCTGGACCTCGTCGATTTCCATGCTCGAACCGGCAGTGGCTTATCTGGTCGAGCGCACCGGGCGCAGTCGGGTGTTGGTGACCAGCGTGATGGCCTCGTTCTGCTGGTTGGTCGGTATGGGCACGGTGCTGTCCTTCAACCTCGGCGCCGAGGCCAAGTTCTTCGTCTTCGCCGAGGATGGTTTCCGCCTGTTCCAGTGGGGCGCTGCCGGCGGGATGAATTTCTTCGACAGCATCGACTACCTGACCAGCCGCATTTTGCTGCCGCTCGGTGGCCTGGCGTTTCTGCTGTTCGCCGGTTGGGTACTCAAGCGCGAAGCGGTGCGCGAGGAACTGGCGATGAAGAGTCCGCTCCTGTTTAGTCTGGTTTACTGGTTGGTGCGTCTGGTCGCGCCTTTGGGTGTATTGATCGTGTTTATTGCCGAGTTGATGAAATGACGACCCATATCCATCGCTCAGCGTTGTTACCTTACCCGGCGCGGGTACTTTTCGAGCTGGTCAATGATGTGGCGAGTTACCCGGAGTTCCTGCCCTGGTGTTCGGCCAGCGAAGTGCTGGAAGTCAGCGAGACACATATGCGCGCGAGCTTGACGGTGGCCAAGGCCGGGCTCAGTCAGCGTTTCGTGACGCGCAACGTGCTGGTCTCGGAGCAATCGATAGAGCTGAACCTGGAAGAGGGGCCGTTCTCCCAGCTGAACGGCGAATGGCAGTTCAAGGTGTTGAGCGACAAAGCCTGCAAGATCAGCCTGGATCTCAGCTTCGACTACGCCGGCCCCCTGGTACGCGCCACGCTCGGGCCGCTGTTCAACCAGGCGGCGAACACCCTGGTGGATGCTTTCTGTCAAAGGGCGAAGCAACTCTATGGATAACCAATCGATTGTGGTCGAGGTCGCCTATGCCCTGGCCGATAAACAAAAATTGCTGCGCCTGAGCCTGCCCTGCGGCACTACCGTGCGCCAGGCCGCCGAGCAATCAGGCATGGCCGCACATTTTCCCGGACTGGACCTGAGCAACGCCCCGCTGGGTATTTTCGGCAAGGCGGTGGCCAAGCCGGAAGAACGGGTGCTGGAAGACGGCGAGCGGGTAGAAATCTACCGCCCGCTGATCGCCGACCCGAAAGAGGTGCGCAAGCAGCGTGCGGCCAAGGCAGCTAAAACCAAGAGCGATGAAGCGGCCGGTTGAGGCCAGTCGGATCGGGGGGCGCGTAGCTCAAGGAGTGCCAGGTCGCACGGACGACCGCCAAGCGGCCTGGCAGCGCCAGTTGTGAAACTCCGTTTTCTATACTGTTCGTCAGCTAAGACTGTGCCCGCAATCTTCCTGCAGAAGGCGTCAGCGTGATGAGATCGTCATTCGAGAGCGTATTGAAGGACAAGAACCGACTGCACCTCGAGCGTGCCCAGGTTGACGAGCCGCTGGTGGCGATGCGTCGAGTCGCGTTCGTGCTGCTGGATAATTTCTCGATGATGGCCTTCACCGGCGCCGTGGATGCGTTGGTCACCGCCAACTTGATGAGTGCAACGCCGCTCTATGAAGTACTGGTTGTCGGCGGCAGCCAGGAGGTTGTGGTCAGTGATCTGGGCATCACCATCTCGGCAGGTTGCCGTCTCACCGATCTGCATGAGCGTGATCAGCACCTGATTGTGGTCTGCGGTGGATTTCGTGTGCGCTTGCAAGCAGATCCACTGCTCAGAACCAAACTGCGCCAAGCCGATGCTGCCGGCGCCATGCTCGGCGGCCTGTGGAATGGCGCCTACTTCCTCGCTGAAGCGGGGCTGCTGGACGGCTACGACTGTGCCTTTCACCCCGACGGTCGGGCGATGATGGCGGAGATGTTTCCCAAGGTGCGGCTTTCCAAGCACTCCTTCGTGCTGGATCGCCAGCGCATCGGTTGCGCCGGTGCCAACAGTTCCTTGGGCATGATGCTGGAGGTGGTCAAGCGCGATTGTGGCGATAGCCTGGTCCACGCGGTGGAGGAAGTGCTCAGTTGCGACAAGCTTCAGGAAGTCATGGACGTGTCAGCGGTGACGCTAGATAGCGATCCGACCTTGCCGCAGCCGCTGAAACTGGCCCTGGAGCTGATGCACAACAATATCGACGAGCCGTTGAAAGTGGACGAGATCGCCACCTGTGTAGGGCTCTCCACGCGTCAGCTGGAACGCCAATTCTGTCGTCACGTCAACGCCACGCCTTCGCGCTACTATCTGGAATTGCGCATGACCCGCGCCCGCCAGCTGCTGCTACAGACCAATAAATCCCTTGCCGATATTGCCGTAGCCTGCGGCTTCGTCAGCATCTCGCACTTCCGGCGCTGCTTTCGCGAGTTCTTCGACGTGGCGCCGGGGTGCTTCCGCTCCAGCCTGCGCAAAAGCCACTAAGTGCGGCGAAGCGGCGACAGGCACTGGATAATTTCCATAAAAAAACCCGGACATGTCCGGGCTTTTTTGTCGCGGCAGTTTTACTGCGGCGAGGTTTCCAGCGGTTCGGGGG
The DNA here is from genome assembly GCA_946886875.1 of uncultured Pseudomonas sp. Next base: position 4,536 of record CAMPJN010000135.1, on the reverse strand, counting down.
TCGGCACCGGTACGGTCTCGACGCTGTCGACGTCGCGCTGAATCTGTTCCAGCAAAGAGCCTGGGGCTGCTGGTTCTTCCTCTGCTTTCGGCTGCTGCGCGGGCTCGGTGACTACACTGTCGCCCGGCTCGCCGAGGATCGCCTGGTCGCGGCTGACGCCTGGCATGAAATCACCGGACAAGGCGACGAGTTGGTCGCTGTCGTTGAACATGACGCCGATGCGTTCCTGCAGGCGCTGGCGGCCGCCAGGCTGAATGCTGTAGAGGTAATCCCAGCGATTGGCGTGGAACGTATCGGTGATCAGCGGGTTGCCCATGATAAAACGCACCTGGCTACGGCTCATGCCGGGGCGCAACTGGTCTATCATGTCCTGCGTCACGACGTTGCCCTGTTGGATGTCGATTTTGTAAACCCCGGGGAACGAACAACCGGCGAGTGCGAGGAGCCCCGAAAGGACGAGGCTGGTCAGCATGAGCTTGGTTTTTTGCATCGGAGGGTGACTTCCACTATCTTGGCTGGGCAAATTTAGTCCCGGATCATACCCGCAATAAAGGAAGCTGCGAAGCCGCTTCCGCGAGAAAACAGACCATGGTTGAAAATAGCGAACTACGCAAAGCTGGCCTGAAGGTGACCCTGCCTCGGGTCAAGATTCTACAAATGCTCGACTCTGCCGAGCATCGGCATATGAGCGCGGAAGATGTTTATAAAGCATTGATGGAGGCGGGCGAAGATGTCGGCCTGGCCACCGTATACCGCGTTCTCACGCAGTTCGAAGCCGCGGGATTGGTGGTGCGGCACAATTTCGATGGCGGCCACGCCGTGTTCGAATTGGCCGATGGTGGGCACCATGATCATATGGTGTGCGTCGATACCGGCCAGGTAATCGAGTTTTTCGATGCCGAGATCGAGAAACGTCAGAAAGAGATCGTCAGCGAGCACGGTTTCGAGCTGGTCGATCACAACCTGGTGTTGTACGTGCGCACCAAGAAGTAAGCGTACGGCTATCACGACAAAGGCGACCTCAGGGTCGCCTTTGTGCTTTCTATACGATGCCATTGTCGGGCTTGCAGCAGCCCCTTAAGCCTGGGCGCTGCTGACCATTTGCCGGGCATGGGCCAGGGACTCTTCGGTAAGGTCGACGCCGCCGAGCATTCTGGCGATTTCTTCGACCCGTTGCGCGCTATCCAGCTTGCTCACCGCGGTGCGGGTGGCATCGTTGTCGCGCACCTTGTGCACGAACAGATGCTGATGGCCCTGGGCGGCGACTTGCGGCAAATGGGTGACGGTCAATACCTGGCCGCGCTCGCCGAGACGGCGCAGCAACTGGCCAACCACCTCCGCGGTCGGGCCGCCGATGCCGACGTCCACTTCGTCGAAGACCAGGGTCGGTACTCGTGAGGTCTGGGCGGTGATCACCTGGATCGCCAGGCTGATGCGTGACAGTTCGCCGCCCGAGGCAACCTTCGCCAGGGTTTTCAGCGGTTGGCCGGGGTTGGCGCTGACCAGAAATTCCAACTGTTCCTGGCCGTTGGGGTGCGGCTCGTTGGCGCTGTTGGGGCTTAGTTTGATGCTGAAGCGTCCGCCGGGCATGCCGAGGTTTTGCATTTCCCGCTCCACTTCGCTGGCGAGGCGGTCGGCGGCAGCGTGGCGCAGGGTGCTCAGTTCGCTGGCTTTTTCCTGATAATGGCGTTCGAAGGCGCTGAGTTCCTCGCTCAGGCGCTCGGCGGCCTGGTCATCGGCATTGAGTCCTTCCAGCTCCTCGAATAGCTGCTGCTGCATGGCGATCAGCTCGCTGGGGTGGATGCGATGTTTGCGCGCCAGGGTGTAGATCGCATCCAGACGCTCTTCCATTTGTTGCAGGCGTTCGGGATCGGCATCGAAATGGTCGAGAAAGCGGTTCAGCTCGCCGACTGCTTCTTCCACCTGGATCTGTGCGCTGGCCAGCAAGTTGGTCGCTTCGCTCAATGCCCCCGGCTGGCCCTGGAAGGCGCCGAGGCGGTTGAGGCTGCTGGTCAGTGCCGAGAGCACGTTGCCGGCGTCGTTCTCGCTGCATTGCTCGATGACCAGGCGGCAGGCGCTGAGCAGGCTTTCCGAGTTGGTCAGGTTCTTGTGTTCCTGCTCCAGCTGCTCCAGTTCGTCTTCGCCGAGGGCCAGGTTATCCAGCTCTTCGAGTTGATAGCTGAGCAGTTGATGGCGCGAGCGTTGCTCGTCGCCGAGGCTGGATATGCGTTGCAGTTCGTTTTTGGTCTGTTTCCAGCGTTGCGCCGCCAATTGCACCTGGCGCGCGAGATCCTGGCTGCCGGCGTATTCATCGAGCAGGCGGCGATGGGTCTCGGCCTTGAGCAGCGATTGGTGTTCGTGCTGGCTGTGGATGTCGATCAGCAGTTCGCCGAGGGCCTTGAGATCACCTTGGGGGCAGGGCGCGCCGTTGATATAGCCGCGCGAGCGGCCTTCGGCGGTGATCACCCTGCGCAGGATGCATGGGCCATCGTTGTCCAGGTCGCGTTCGGCCAGCCAGTTGCGGGCTTCGGGGATATCGCCGAGATCGAAGCTGGCGAGAATGTCCGCTTTGTCCGCGCCCGGGCGCACCACGCCGCTGTCCGCGCGGTCGCCGAGGCACAGGCCGAGGGCGTCGAGCATGATCGATTTGCCGGCGCCGGTTTCACCGCTGATCACACTCATGCCGGCATTCAGCTCGAGGTCGAGGTGTTCGACGATGGCGTAGTTGTGTACGGACAGATGCACCAGCATGTTGAGGCCCCCGGATCGTTTGTCTGGTTATTTATACAGTAGTTTTTACGCCTGCTTCAAGCGTCTCGCTGCACGCCATAAGCGCATTGTCGATGGATGGCGTGAAACGCCCGGTTGCCCATGTAGCGGCTCGTTTGCGCATATCTGGGGCGCCGCTGTGCAATTTGGGGCCTTGAAACCTTTCAAAGCATCCCCATATAGCGGTCAGGCATTCGGGTTAAGACCCTGATCGAATTTTGTTGAGGAGAAACGCATGGCTGACGAACAGAACCACGATACCCCGCTTCCAGATGTTGTCGTCGACGCCGGAACGGCTTCGGGCAACGAGTTGGACGCGCGCATCCAGGTCCTGGAAGAAGAGCTTGCGACCGCTCAGGATCAGGCGTTGCGTATCGCCGCCGATCTGCAGAACGTGCGTCGCCGCGCCGAGCAGGATGTGGAGAAGGCCCACAAGTTCGCCCTTGAGCGCTTCGCTAACGATCTGTTGCCGGTGGTGGACAGTCTGGAACGCGGCCTTGAGCTGTCGAGCCCGGACGACGAAGCAATCAAGGCGGTGCGCGAGGGCATGGAGCTGACACTCAAGCTGTTCCAGGACACCCTCAAGCGTTACCAGTTGGAAGCTATCGATCCGCATGGCACGCCGTTCAATCCGGAGCACCACCAGGCGATGGCGATGCAGGAAAGCGTCAATGTCGAGCCTAATACCGTGCTTCAGGTATTCCAGAAGGGCTATCTGCTCAATGGCCGTTTGCTGCGCCCCGCCATGGTGGTGGTCAGCAAGGCGCCAGTCGAGCCGCCGCCGTCGATTGATGAGCAGGCTTGAAATTGGGCGATCAGCCCCCATTAAGCAGTCAAGCGTTTTAGTGCTACCGCAGCTGCCATTGCACAGCTGCGGAAATATCCAAGTTTCGGGAGAGTGAAAATGGGCAAAATCATTGGTATCGACCTGGGGACCACCAACTCCTGCGTCTCCATTCTGGAAAACGGCAACGTCAAGGTTATCGAGAACGCCGAAGGCGCTCGCACCACACCGTCGATCATCGCCTACGCCAACGACGGCGAGATCCTCGTCGGTCAGTCGGCCAAGCGTCAGGCCGTGACCAATCCGCATAACACCCTGTACGCGGTGAAGCGTCTGATCGGTCGCCGCTTCGAAGAAGATGTCGTACAGAAAGACATCCAGATGGTGCCGTACAAAATCGTCAAAGCCGACAACGGTGACGCCTGGGTCGAAGTCAACGGCCAGAAGATGGCGCCGCCGCAGATCTCCGCTGAGATTCTGAAGAAGATGAAGAAGACCGCCGAAGACTATCTCGGCGAGCCGGTCACCGAAGCGGTGATCACAGTTCCTGCATATTTCAACGACAGCCAGCGCCAAGCCACCAAAGACGCCGGCCGTATTGCTGGCCTTGACGTCAAGCGCATCATCAACGAGCCGACCGCTGCCGCACTGGCCTACGGTATGGACAAGGCCAAGGGCGACCACACCGTCATCGTTTATGACCTGGGTGGCGGTACCTTCGACGTTTCCGTAATCGAAATTGCCGAAGTCGATGGCGAGCACCAGTTCGAAGTGTTGGCCACCAACGGCGACACCTTCCTCGGCGGTGAGGACTTCGACATTCGCTTGATCGACTACCTGGTCGACGAATTCAAGAAAGAAAGCGGCATGAGCCTCAAGGGCGACCCGCTGGCCATGCAGCGCCTGAAAGAAGCCGCTGAGAAAGCCAAGATCGAGCTGTCCTCGAGCCAGCAGACCGACGTCAACCTGCCGTACATCACTGC
>CAMPJN010000134.1 GCA_946886875.1 uncultured Pseudomonas sp. | reverse complement strand
TGCACCAGCATCGGCGCCTCATAGAACGCCTCGACCGGCCCCAGGCACAGCACCGCCAAAGGCTTGCTGCCGGCCGGCATGGCCAGTAATTCGGCCAGGGCCTGGGGTTCGAACAACGACACCCAGCCCATGCCCAAACCTTCGGCGCGGGCGGCCAGCCAGAGATTCTGAATGGCGCAGGCCATAGATGCCAGGTCCATTTCCGGCAAAGTACGGCGGCCGAACACATGGGCTTCGCGACCGTCCATCAACGCCACCACCAGCAGCTCGGCGCACTCGCGGATGCCTTCGACCTTGAGCCGCATAAATTCGCTGCCGCGCTCGCCCAGAGCTGCGGCGGTGCGCAGCCGTTCAGCCTCCACCAGACCGTGGATCGACTCGCGCAACGCCGGCCGGGTAATGCGGATAAACCGCCAAGGCTGCATCAGCCCGACGCTGGGCGCCTGATGCGCCGCTTCGAGCAAGCGCGCGAGCAACTCCGGGGCCACCTCGCCGCCGCTGAAATGGCGCATATCGCGGCGTTCGGCGATGGCGCGATACACCGCCGCGCGCTCCTCGGAGCTGAAGGCGTGTTCGCTCATAAAGCCTTGCCAGGCAGAAACAGCGCGGCCGCCGCCCGTGGATCGGACGGCAGATAGAAGTGGATATAGGAGGCGGTGAGCCGGCCAACGCGATAGACCGCCTCGGCGGTGTGTCTATAGTTCGGGCATTCGCCGCGGGCGATAGGCACAAGCGCGCTGCTCAACGCGGAATGATGAAAGGTGTGGCCGCGCAAACGCCCTTCCGGCAATTCGACTTGCTGCAAGGCCAAGGCGGTCAGCCGCGGTTGCAGGGTCGCCTCGCCACTGAGCAAACCGAGCATCCGGCCACTGACACCCTGCTGGTCAGTGAGTCGGTCGAGCAGGTAGAGCATACCCCCGCACTCGGCCAATATCGGCTTGCCCGCGCCGTGATGCGCGCGGATCGCCGCCGCCATAGCGTGATTGGCTTCGAGCTGCGCCAGGTGCAACTCGGGATAGCCGCCGGGCAGATAAAGGCTGTCGACCTCGGGCAATTGGTTGTCGGCCAGCGGCGAAAAGAACTGCAGATCAGCGCCTAACTCGCGCAGCAGATCCAGATTGGCTTGGTAGATAAAAGCAAAGGCGCTGTCGCGCGCCACTCCGATCCGTACTCCCTTCAGCAATGGCTCAAGGCTGCGTGGTTCCGGCACAGCAAATTCAACCGGCGGCGGCAAATCGACATCGGCGCTGCCGGCTAGGGCATCGGCGGCGGCATCCAGACGCACGTCCAGATCGCTAAGCTCCTCGGCCTGGATCAAACCGAGGTGACGGCTCGGCAACTCGACCTCGGCGCTGCGCGGCAAGGCGCCATACCAGCGGATCGACGCCGGCAGCGAAGCACGCAGTATCTCGCCATGGCGCGTGCTGCCGACGCGGTTGCCGAGCACCCCGGAGAACGGCAAGTCAGCCTGAAAGGTCGCCAGGCCATGGGCCAGGGCGCCGAAAGTCTGGGCCATGGCCGAGCCATCGATCACCGCCATGATCGGCACGCCAAAGCGCCGCGCCAGATCGGCCGCCGAGGGCGAGCCATCGAACAGCCCCATCACCCCTTCGATCAGAATCAGCTCGGCCTCGCCCGCCGCGTCCCAGAGCAGGCGTCGGCTTTCGTCCTCGCCAACCATCCACAGATCCAGCTGATAGACAGGCGCGCCGCTGGCCCGGGAGAGGATCATCGGGTCAAGAAAATCCGGGCCGCACTTGAACACCCGCACGCGCTTGCCCTGGCGCCGGTACAGGCGCGCCAGGGCTGCGGTGACCGTGGTCTTGCCCTGGCCGGATGCCGGCGCGGCGATCAATAGCGCCGGACAATGGCGCGGGCCAGGCACAGGCTCGTTCATTGCCTGGCCTCACGACTTGGCGCCGGTCGCGCCGCACGGGTGCCTACATAGAGCAGCGCCGCCAGGCCGACATAGAGCGCCAGGTTGCCCAGGTATCGCGGGTAATAAATGCCGATGCGCTCGGCCAGCAGGGCCAGGCTCGGCTCCGGATAACGCCCGGAGAAATACAGAAAACCGCCGCCGGAGAACAGGTAGCAAGCCAGGGCGGCGATCATCACGCTCGCCATCAACAGTGCCACGCTACTCAGCTGATTGCGGTGCCAGCCGGCATACAGCCGCCCGCCCAGCCATAGCGAGCCGTAGGCCGGTAGTAACAGCCAGTAGGCCGGCGACATACACCAGTCACTGACACCCGCCCATTGCACCGCCGCGAAGTCGAGCAACGACGCCTCGATAAACAGCGCCGGGAATACCCAGCAGGAACGCAGCAGCACGCCGGCGAGGAAGAACACCGCCCAGGACGCGCTCGGCAGGTTCACCGTGGCGAAATGCTGACCGCGGGTTATCGCCATCAACAACGCCAGCGCGAGGCCGATCGCCAGCTGCACGCGGGGGGATAACTTGAGCATCGGTATCTCCTTTCGTCTCGATCAAAGCGCCTGATAGCGCAGGGTGAAATAAACCGCCTGACCGGGCTGGTTGAAGCCCTCGGCGGTCTGGTAGTCGGCATCCAGTAAATTGGCCACCCGCGTTTGCAGGCGCCATTCCGGGGTCAGGCGGTATTCGCCGCGCAAATCCACGGTGGCGAACCCGGACAGTTCGACCTGGTTGGCTAGGTCGTCATAGGTGGAGTTCTGCGCGTGCAGGCTGGCGCCGAGGCTGAAAGCGCCGAAGGTACGGTCGATATCCAGGTTGAACAGCTGGCCCGGCCGGCGATTGAGTTCCTTGCCATAGAAGGGTTCGCCAGCCGGAATCAGCCGTTCGGAGCGATTCTCCGCGCTCATCAGGCTGTAGTTGGCCTGCCATTGCCAGCCGAACGACTCTCTGCCCAGCACCAGCTCGATACCGCGAATCCGTGCCTGATCCACACCCTCGGCGCGCAGCAGGCCATTGCTGCGTACGTTGGCGATCAGGTTGTCGATCTCACTGCGGTAGGCGTTGACCGCCCAGTGCCCCCACTCATGTTGCCCGGCCAGGCCCAGCTCCAGGCTCTTGGAGGTTTCCGCCTCCAGCTCGGGATTGCCGAAACCGGGGAAATACAGCTGGTTGAAAGTCGGCGCCTTGAACGCGGTGCCGTAACTCAGGGTGGCGCGTAGCGCGTCGCTGAAGGCAAAACCATAGGCCAGGCTGCCGGTCTGATGCTTGCCGAATTGCTGATCGTGATCGCGGCGCAGGGCCAGCTGCCAATCGTGCCGGCCGTAGGCGCCCAGGTAATGGGCGAAGAAGCCCTTATTACTGCGCGAGTCCTCAGCGTAGGCGGTAGTGCCGTTGACCTGGTCGCGCTGATAGTCCGCGCCCAGAGTCAAGGTTTGGCTGGCCGCCAGGCTCAGGTCGTTCTGCCAGCTGAAGCTGTCGCGACGGCTATCGAAGCGCGACTCGAATTCCCCGTCCAGGTGGGCATCGAACTTGTCTTCGCTGCGCCCGGCCTGCAGCGTGACCCGCCACGGTTCCAGCGGCGAGAAACGCGCACGGCTACCCACGACCTTTGACAGCGTATCGCTATTGGCGCCGAAGCCTGCGCTGCGCGTGCGGTTGACCTGATCGTAATCGCTGTGGGATTTGGCCTGCAGCAGGTTGCCATCCAGCTCCAGGCCGTTATCGAAGCGGTAACCGCCGCTCAGCGAGCCGGACAGATTTCGATAGCCATCGGCATCGTTCTCGTAACCGCTGGCTTGCGGGGTTTTGACATTGATGCCATCTGTATCCAAACCGCTCAGGCCCAGGCTGTACCAAGCGTTGCCAACGCCACCGGCAACCCCGGCGCTGCCGCTGTAGCTGTCATGGCTACCGTAACCAGCGGAGAAAAACGGCTTGGCGCCCGTGCCTGAACCTTTGCGGGTGAAAATCTGGATCACTCCGCCGATCGCCTCGGAGCCATACAGACTGGAACGGGGGCCGCGCACCACCTCTACGCGTTCGATCAGCTCCAGGGGCAAATCCTGCAAAGCGGCGCCGCCGGACGTGGCGGAACCGATCTTGATGCCATCGATCAGCACCAGCACATGGTTGGAATTGCTGCCGCGCATATAGAGCGCGCTGTTCTTGCCCAGCCCGCCGTTGTTGGCGAAAGAAACGCCCGGCACCTTCTGCAGCAGTTCGGGCAAGGATGTGGCCTGGCTACGTTCGATCGCCGCACGGTCGAATACCGTCAGCGCCGCCAGGCTCTGCTCCGCGGTTTGCGCGGTACGGCTGGCGGTCACCACCTGATCCTGCAAACGGCTGGGTTCGGCGGCGTGGGCCGGGGCAACAGAGGAAATACCGCACAGCGCAAACGCTGTCGGTTTTAGAAGGGAAATGCGCATCGCGTGGTTGGCTCCGTCGTCCCACCCGGACGATCTTGGCTGGCTAAAGCATGCGGAGGCCAAGCGACGCGCAGGCGGCAGAAACCCGCAGCCGACCCGCCAGACAACGCCCTCCGCGATGCCATGAACTGCAGCAGGCCGGTCTCCGGGCTTACGAGCGGCGTTTTAACAAACACCAGCAAACGCTGCCTTCCCATGCAAAGCACAGTGGCTGAATAGCGTTGGCTTGACTCGTCTACCGTTGCGGGGGCAGCGTCGGAATAGTTGGCTCGAAGAGCGCAACGCACCGACTTCCCTGTTTCACCCCTTGGACGCACAGCGTCAGGGGCACCTGTTGCAAGGCGCGAAGGGTAGAGAGTTCGGGTTTGGGCGTCAAACGGGGATTATTTCGCGTTGATCCTGCGGCAACGCCAAAGCATCGAAGAGCAACTGATCAATTACTGCTTGATGCGCTGAAGCAAATCTCAGTGCCTGGGCGTAAACCCTGGCGGTTTAGCCGCCAACCATTCGACGAAGGTACGCAGGCGCTCGTCGCTCAGTAGCGTCTCGCGGCTGTTGTAGGTCAGGGCCAGCTCTTTCTCGCTGAACAGCCGGTGGATCTGGTTGTGGCAAGCGCGACACACCCAGAGGGTCGCGCTGATGCGCTGGTTCTTGGCGTAGCGCTTTTGCACGTAGGGCTTGTCGTGCAGAGCTTTGGGGATCAGATGATGGCGGGTCAGCGGCACCGCGCGGGCGCAGAGTTCGCAGTGATCGGGCTGGGGCGGCAGGCGAATCGGTTCGGGCATGGGCAAACGATGAAACGGCAGTCTGAGTAGCCCGGATGCAATCCGGGAGCGCTCGCAAGATTAACCCGAAAGGCTGATAACGACGCCAGTCTTATGTCCCCTCAACGCTTGCGACAAAGCGTCAAGCCATCACCGAGCGGCAGCAGCGACAGGTCGATACGTTGATCGCCTTTCAGCGCCAAGTTGAGCGCCTGGATCGCCCGGGTATCGGCACTGTCCGGGTTCTGCTCCAGCACCCGGCCGCTCCATAGCGTGTTGTCGAAGAGGATCAAACCGCCTTGACGCACCAGGCGCAGGGCGTGCTCCAGATAGGCCGGGTAGTTGGTCTTGTCGGCATCAATAAAGATCATATCGAAACGCCCCGCCTGGCCTTGCGCCTCCAGTGCGCCCAGGGTTTCCAGGGCCGGCGCCAGGCGTTGCTCGATACGCTCGTTGACCCCCGCCTCGCGCCAGTAACGTTCGGCGGTGGCGTTGTAGTCGCCGGGGATATCGCAGCAGATCAGCCGCCCCGCTTCGCCCATGGCCTGGGCCATGCACAGGGCGCTGTAGCCGGTGAAGGTACCCACCTCGATAATCCGCTTGGCGCCAGTCAGCTGCACCAGCAGCGCCATGAATTGGCCCTGCTCGGGGGCGATTTGCCAGCGGGCGTTGCTCAGTTGCGCGGTCTCCTCGCGCAGTCGCTTGAGCAGCGGCGTTTCGCGCAAGGACACGGCCAGCAGGTATTGATAGAGGTTATCGTCGAGATTAAGCGTGCGGTTGGTCATGGTCTCTCCATGGGTAATCGCGCTGCCGGCTTGCTGGCAACTATTGGTCGTGAACCTATTGATCCCAGGATACGCAGAACTAGCCGCCCCTATTAGCCGAGTACTTCGCTTAGCGGGATAAACCGCAGGCTATCGCCGACGGCCAGGGTCGTACCCTCCAGCACCTCGGCAAACCCCTCTGCCCAGGCTGCGCTGCGCAACACACCGGAGCTCTGGTTGGGATAAGGCAGCACGCGGCCGTTCTCCAAACGCGCCCGCAGGTATTCGCGGCGTTTGCCCGGTTTAGTCCAGGCAAAGCCCGCCGGTACGTTGAAGCCCAAAGGTTCGACCCGCTGCACGCCGAGGCGGCGCAACAGATAGGGCCGCGCCAGCAAGGCGAAGGTCACCAAGGTCGATGCCGGGTTGCCTGGCAAGCCGATTACCGGTACACCGCGAAAATGTCCGCAGGTCAGCGGCTTGCCGGGTTTGATCGCCAACTTCCACAGCGCCAGCTCGCCCTCTTCGCGCAAAGCCAGGCCGAGAAAATCCGCCTCACCTACCGACACCCCGCCGGTGGACAGGATCAGGTCGACATCGCCCAGAGCCGCCAGTGCTGCACGGGTCTGCTCGAGATCATCGACGAGGATGCCGGCATCCACCACCGCACAGCCGAGGCGCTGCAACCAGTTGATCAGCACGATGCGATTACTGTTATAGATTTGCCCCGGCCCGAGGGGCTGGCCGGGTTCGACCAACTCGTCGCCGGTGGACAGTACCGCTACCCGCATGCGCCGGCGCACCGGTAACTCGGCAAAGCCGAGCGAGGCGGCCAGGCCTAATTCGATCGGTCCCAGGCGTGTTCCCGCAGGCAATACCTCGTCACCGATGCGAGTTTCCTGGCCCTGAGCGCGCACGTTCTGACCGAGCCGCAAGGGTTCGCTGAAGCTGACCCGGCCATCGTCGCCGAGCACGGCATTTTCCTGCATCTCCACCGTATCGGCGCCCAAGGGCATGGGCGCGCCGGTGAAGATCCGCGCGCAACTGCCCGGCTGCAAAGGCTCGGGCGCGCAACCCGCTTGAATCCGCTGGCTCACCGGCAGCGCTTCGCCCGTCCAGTCGGCCAGGCGCAAGGCGTAACCGTCCATCGCGCTATTGGGCCATGGCGGCAAATCCAGGCCGGCGATCAACGGCTCGGCCAGCACCCGACCGGCGGCTTCGCCCAGGGCTACCCGCTGAGTTTCTATAACCGGCGTCGCCTCGGCCATCGTCAGCAGGCGCTGCAACGCGGCCTCGACCGGCATCAGGCCGGGTTGATCGCAGCCGCTCATCCACGGCTCTCGCAGGCAGCAGCCTGTTTCAAGTGGGCGACGAAGTTGCAGGGCCGGTGGCGCGCATCCAGCTGCTCGGCGAGGATGCCGTCCCAGGCAGTGCGACAGGCATTGGTCGAGCCCGGCAGACAGCACACCAGGGTGCCGTTGGACAAGCCGGCCAGGGCACGGGATTGCACGGTGGAGGTGCCGATATCGGCCACGGAAATCTGCCGGAACAGCTCGCCGAAACCATCCACCTGCTTATCCAGCAAACAGCTCACCGCTTCAGGTGTGCTGTCGCGCCCGGTGAACCCGGTGCCGCCGGTGATCAGCACGACCTGTACCTGTTCCTCGGCGATCCAGGTGGCCACCTGGGCGCGGATTTTGTACAGATCGTCCTTGAGCAAGACCCGCGCAGCCAGGTTGTGCCCCGCAGCCTGCAGGCGGTCGACGAACAACTGACCGGAGGTGTCGGTTTCCTGGGTGCGGGTATCGCTGACGGTCAGCACGGCGATGTTGAGCGGCACAAATGGCGCGTCGGCCTTATGCGTCATAAATGGCTTCCTGTTGTCCTGAAGAATGCCCGGTGTTATATCACAGCCCCCACCTTTTCGAGGTCCTGCCATGCCGTCTGCAACAGTCGCAATGCCCTGCTCAGTCCTGCTCCTGGCTGGTGGCCGTGGGCAGCGTATGGGCGGGCACGACAAAGGTCTGCTCGACTGGCGCGGTCGCCCGCTGATCGCCTGGGTGCACGACCTGGTGCGCCCGTTGACCGACGACCTGATCGTCTCCTGCAACCGCAACCAGCAACGCTATAGCGAGTTTGCCGACCGTTTGGTAACTGATGAGCAAGGCGACTTCCCGGGCCCACTGGCCGGTATCCGCGCCGGCCTGCAAGCCGCCCGGCACAGCCAATTGCTGGTATTGCCCTGTGATGCGCCGCTGCTCGACCGCGCCCTGCTCGACGCCTTGCTGAGCAAGGCTGGCAGTCGTCCGGTGATGGTGCGCCAGGGCGAGTATTGGCAACCCTTGTTCAGCCTGTTGCCGACCGCGCTCGCTCCCGCGCTCGAACAAGCCTGGCTGGCTGGCGAGCGCAGCCCGCAACATTGGCTGCGCCAGCTCGATCCGCAAGCGGTGCTCTGTCCCGAAGACGACCCACGCCTGGCCAACCTCAACACCCCCGATCTCCTCGCAGACAGCGCCGCAGACGCCAAAGCATGAACTTAGCCACGCAATACCCGTCACATACATAGACCCTGTGTTAACTATGTCAGTGTCGTTTAGCTAAACGCTGATGGCGTTCAATCAACTACGGAGATACAGCATGATTTATCGGACTCTTTCCGCCTTACTGCTTGCCCTGGGCCTTGCCACTCTGGTGGGCTGCGCCTCGCCAGCGGTGATTACTCTGAACGATGGCCGCGAAATCCAAGCTGTGGATGAACCCGAATACGACGAAGACTCGGGCTTCTACGAATTCGAGCAACTCGACGGCACCCGCGCCAAGGTCAATAAGGACCAGGTGCGCACCGTCAAAGAGCTGTAACGACTATGGCAGTAGCGTCATCGCGATGCAGGCCTCGGGCGACTCCAAAGGCCCACTCGCAAACCACGCCCGGCACCAGACCAGCTGACGCCGGGCGCGTTGGGAACGCTAAAAAATTTAGAGCTAACCCCTTGTGCGGCAAAACTTTTTGAGTACAATCTCGGCCTATTCGGAGTGTAGCGCAGCTTGGTAGCGCGTCTCGTTCGGGACGAGAAGGTCGCAGGTTCGAATCCTGTCTCTCCGACCAAAT
>CAMPJN010000133.1 GCA_946886875.1 uncultured Pseudomonas sp. | reverse complement strand
GAAGCTTGGCAGTCGGGGTGTACAGCGCGCCCAGATCGGCGTACTTGTCGGCCAGTGCCACGAATTCGGCCACACCGATGCTGTCGATGTAACGCAACGCACCACCACGGAACGGCGGGAAGCCGATACCGTAGATCAGGCCCATATCGGCCTCGGCTGCGGTCTCGACGATGCCATCTTCCAGGCAGCGTACGGTTTCCAGACACAGCGGGATCATCATGAAGTTGATGATGTCTTCGTCGGTCACTTCACGCTGTTCGGTCACGATCGACTTGAGCAGCTCATACGACTGAGGGTCGATGACCTTCTTCGGCTTGCCGCGCTTGTCCATTTCATAGACGTAGAAACCTTTGCCATTCTTCTGGCCCAGGCGATTGGCGTCGTACATCACGTCGACCGCGGTGCGGCCTTCGACCGCCATGCGGTCCGGGAAGCCTTCGGCCATTACGTCACGGCCATGGTGACCGGTGTCGATACCAACCACGTCGGACAGGTACGCCGGGCCCATGGGCCAGCCAAACTTCTCCATGACTTTGTCGATACGCACGAAGTCGACACCGAACGCCAGCAGCTTGGAGAAGCCGCCGAAATACGGGAACAACACGCGGTTGACCAGGAAGCCCGGGCAGTCGTTGACCACAACCGGGGTCTTGCCCATCTTTTTGGCGTAAGCAACGGTGGTAGCCACTGCTACGTCGCTGGACTTCTCGCCACGAATCACTTCAACCAGCGGCATCATGTGCACAGGGTTGAAGAAGTGCATGCCGACGAAGTTTTCCGGACGCTTGAGGGCCTTGGCCAGCAAGTTGATGGAAATGGTCGAGGTGTTGGACGCAAGAATCGCGTCTTCCTTAACCTGGGCTTCCACTTCGGCCAGCACGATCTGCTTGACCTTGGGATTCTCGACCACGGCTTCGACGACGATGTCGACATTGCCGAAATCGCCATAAGACATGGTCGGGCGAATGGCGGTCAGGGCTTCGGCCATTTGCGCTGCAGTCATGCGACCTTTGGCAACGCGACTGCCGAGCAGCTTGGAAGCCTCGGCCAGCCCCATCTGGATACCCTCTTCACGGATATCCTTCATCAGGATCGGGGTGCCCTTGGAAGCGGACTGGTAGGCGATACCGCCACCCATGATGCCGGCGCCGAGTACGGCGGCCAGTTTCACGTCTTTGGCGATTTCGTCGTGGTGCTTGGATTTCTTCTTCAGTTCCTGATCGTTCAGGAACAGACCGATCAGACTCTCGGCAACCGAAGTCTTGGCCAGCTTGACGAAACCAGCAGCTTCGATTTCAAGCGCTTTGTCGCGAGTCAGGTTGGCGGCTTTCTGAATGGTCTTGATCGCTTCGACCGGTGCCGGGTAGTTCGGCCCAGCTTGGCCGGCCACGAAACCCTTGGCGGTTTCGAAGCACATCATTTGTTCGATGGCGTTGAGCTTGAGCTTTTCCAGCTTCGGCTGGCGCTTGGCCTTGTAGTCCAGCTCGCCGGAGATGGCGCGCTTGACCAGATCCAAGGCAGCGGCCTGCAGCTTATCTGCTGCCACCACTGCATCGACCGCGCCCACTTTCAGTGCGTCGGCAGCACGGTTTTCCTTGCCCGAAGCGATCCACTCGACGGCATTATCGGTACCGATCAGTCGTGGCAGGCGAACAGTGCCGCCAAAGCCCGGGTAGAGACCCAGTTTGACTTCCGGCAGACCGACTTTTGCGCCTTCGGCCATGACGCGGTAATCCGCGGCCAGGCACATTTCAAAACCACCGCCCAAGGCGATACCGTTGATAGCGACAACTGTCGGTACAGCGAGGTCTTCAAAATCACTGAAGATCTTGTTGGCTTCGAGGTTGCCAGCCACCAGTTCTTCGTCCGGCAACTTGAAGTTGTCGACGAACTCGGTGATATCGGCACCGACGATGAATACGTCTTTGCCACTGGTGACAATCACGCCCTTGATCGAACCATCGGCCTTGATCGCATCAACGGATTGACGCAGCTCGGTTAGGGTTTGACGGTTGAATTTGTTGACGGATTCACCCTTGAGGTCGAATTTCAGTTCGACGATGTTGCTCTCAAGAGCCTTAACCGTGATGGCTTTACCTTCGTAAATCATCAACTGATCTCCACGGTATGGAAGCTAAACAGTACACATCGGAGCCAACCAGCAAGCTATCCCACGGCTCAGCCGTCGAGAATAGCCCTAATCAGCCTGGCACACCCGCCGACGCGATAATCGGGCTGTAAAGGCGCTGCCCTTTCAGACAAACGCTCA
Source organism: uncultured Pseudomonas sp. (assembly GCA_946886875.1). The sequence continues at coordinate 6,772 of CAMPJN010000133.1, read as the reverse complement.
ATTCATACGCCCGTTTGATTTGGGTGTGCACACCTTCTCGGAAAAGCACCAAATTGTCAATTGGCCTGATGCTGGCTGGCGCCTTGGCGTACCTGTAAAGCACATCTGTGGATACAGGGCGCTGGTATATGGACGATTTGAGGAGAAAATTTTCAGGGGAACGGCGACGAACAGGCGACTATCCGCATCGATAACCATGACTGAGCACTGATCGAAAGCGAGCGATAGGATCGCGACGCATAGCCAGCTACCGCCACGTCACGAACGCGATCACCCGAGCGAAACCGATATGTCTTGATAAAAACCGCTAATGGATGCAACGGAAATGGCGTATCTTTCAGTTACCTAGTGCGGGTACTGCCGTTGACACACCAAACCACAGTCAAGCGCGCAGCCAGCGGTCGACACCGACAGCAACTGTGTTTATCGCACGCCCAGTAGCACTCTCGAACCCTGCTTTCCGGCCTGCCTGGCCTTTGCAATCAACCCAGCGCTTGCGCTGGGTTTTCTTTGTTTGCGCGATGCCCGTCGATACGACCGCTCCTGCTCGTATCGGCGCGGTTCAAGCTCGCGCCATCAGGAAGTCGGCGATGCGCTGCAGTGCATCGGCCTGGGCACGCTCCCCCCAATACAAAGCGATCATCTGCGCCGAAGCCTCAACTTTATAAACATCGACAGGCAGACTCGCCAACTGCGCGGCCAGCTCCTGATCGGGGCAAGGCTCACGCCACTGGTTGACCCAGGCGCCCGGCTCGGCCTGCCAATAACACCAGGTGTCGCCATGACCGCGGCGACGCACCCGGTGATATTGCGCGCAGGTACCGGGAGGGTTCTGGCTCAACCAATGCGGCCATTGCTGGCTCGAGAGCTGCATTGCCAAGCCCATGCGTCGTGCTTGCAGGCGTACGTCCATCTGCCCGCGCTGGCGTCGTGACGGGACCAACCAGGACAGCGGGCTGAGCACAAAGGCCAGGAGCAGCAGGACGATCCAGGGGCTCATAGCCTAATCTCACAAGCAAACAGCTGTCGCTGGCATGCAGTACAGTCATAATCAATCACATCGACCATCCTTAAAAGGAGTCACCCCATGCCCTATAAACACATTCTGGTCGCTGTCGACCTTACCGAGGAGTGCGATCCGGTCATGCATCGGGCGCAAAGCCTGGCCGCCAGCAGCCAGGCCAAATTGTCCGTGGTACATGTCGTCGAACCCATGGCGATGGCTTTTGGCGGGGACGTCCCCATGGATCTTTCCATGCTGCAACAGCAGCAATTCGATCAAGCCCGCGAGCGCCTGGACGGTTTTTCCGGAAAGTACCCGGATATAGGCGCCGATCAACGCCATCTCACCTATGGCCAGCCACGCCAGGAAATCCATCGCCTGGCGGAGGAGCAAGGCTGCGACCTGATCGTGGTGGGCAGCCATGGCCGTCACGGCCTGGCGCTGCTGCTGGGCTCTACCGCCAATGATGTATTGCACGGCGCGCCTTGCGATGTATTGGCCGTGCGTTTGAAGAAAAACTGATGCCCGCGCCGTCTGACACCAAACGGCGCCGGGCGGCACAGCATTAATCGAAACCTTCGCCAGCGCTCATCACTAGCGGCCGAATCTTCTGCAGCTGGGTTTCCATCGAATAGGTCATGCTCGATGACATCGAGAAGAAGGTCAGGAACGCCTTGAGGTTGGAGTCGCCTTCACAGGTATCGTGAATCCGCTGCCAAAACGCCTGATTGACCAACTGCAACTGCTGGAACATACGCACCAAGCCCTTGAGTTCCCAATCCGCATGGCGCCCCTCGCGGAAGTTGAAATACTGCCGCGCCAGGTACAACGACACCGCACGCAGGATGAATTCCTGATTGCTGGCAAAAGGCAGGTGGTTCTGCGCCATAGGCTTGAGCGACCCCAGCACCGGGCAGGCACTGGTCGCCATTATCACCCCGAGCAGTGCACGCAGGCCCTCTTCCAGACTCACCTGCTTACTGTATTCGCGCTCGGGCGTGCGCACCCATACTGCAACTTTCTTGAAGGCCGGCAGGCCTTGGAAATCCTCGATCACTCGATACAGGTCGACGGCGGCCGGGCAATGACTGAAATTGTCCTTGCTCAGCGGACAGTTGCTGCATTGCTGATATTCCAGCCGCGTCCAATTGGGCGCGGTTTTGGCCGCAATGGGCTCGTAAGTACGGTTCGGCTCGATGCAGTAACTCAGTTCATGGTCGCTATCGAGGGTAATACGGTATTCGATTGACATGGACTCTCCGCCAAACTTCCTTGAGGCTGTTTTTATAATTTTTTACACCTGAGGTTGCCGTTTCTCGCCATTGACGAGCATTGCCCACCGCAGCCCCCAGGTACCCGAACTGAGTTGACTCACTAAGGGCGCAGGCCACTAGCCTTCCAGTTCAGCCCAACGCTCGACCAACTGATCCAATTCCTGCTGTAGCCTCTGCAAACGGGCCAATACTTCGGCGGTTTTCTCTGCGGACTGCTGATAGAACGCAGGGTCGCCAATTTGCGCCTGCAACGCGGCTATCTGCGTTTCCACTGCATCGATCTGCCCTGGCATCGCTTCCAATTCGCGCTGCAGCTTGTAGCTGAGCTTCTTCTTCGCCGCGGGAGCAGCGGCAGCAACCACCTCTGTTGGCGTCGCAGCAACCTGAGGCACCACAGCTGAGGCTAGCTCGGCTTTACCGGCTTTGCTTTCGCCAACGCCGAGCAAGCGCGGCGAGCCGCCCTGACGCAACCAATCCTGATAACCGCCAACGAACTCACGAACCAAGCCTTCGCCCTCGAACACCAGGGTGCTGGTCACTACGTTGTCGAGGAAGGCCCGATCGTGACTGACCATCAGCACGGTGCCAGGGAAGGTTAGCAGCACCTCCTCCAACAGCTCCAAGGTTTCCACATCAAGATCGTTGGTCGGCTCATCCAGCACCAGCAGGTTGGCTGGCTTGCTGAACAACTTGGCCAACAGCAGGCGTGCGCGCTCGCCGCCGGACAGGGCCTTGACCGGGGTGCGCGCCCGTTGCGGACTGAACAGGAAATCGCCGAGGTAACTCAAGACATGCCGGCTTTGCCCATCGATCTCGATGAAATCGCGACCTTCGGCGACGTTATCGATCACGGTTTTTTCCAGGTCGAGCTGATGGCGCAACTGGTCGAAATAGGCCACGTCGATGCGCGTACCTTCCGCCACCGTGCCGCTGGTCGGCTGCAAGCCGCCGAGCATCAACTTAAGCAGCGTGGTTTTGCCGGTGCCGTTGGCGCCGAGCAGACCGATACGGTCGCCGCGCTGCAGGACCATGGAAAAATCCTTGATCAGCGTCGGGCCTTCCGGGTGAGCGAAGCTGACATTTTCCAGCACCATCACCTGCTTGCCGGACTTGTCCGCGGTTTCCAGCTGGATATTGGCCTTGCCGGTGCGCTCGCGCCGCTCGCTACGCTCGACGCGCAGGGCTTTCAGGGCGCGTACACGGCCCTCGTTACGGGTGCGGCGCGCCTTGATGCCCTGACGAATCCACACTTCCTCCTGGGCCAGGCGCTTGTCGAACAAGGCATTGGCGGTTTCTTCGGCGGCCAGGGTGGCTTCCTTGTGCACCAGGAAGCTGGCGTAGTCGCCGTTCCAATCGATCAGGCCGCCGCGATCCAATTCGAGAATGCGCGTGGCCAGGTTCTGCAGGAAGGAACGGTCGTGGGTGATGAACAACACCGCGCCCTGGAAGGCGCTCAGGGCCTCTTCCAGCCAGGCGATGGCGCCGATATCCAGGTGGTTGGTCGGTTCGTCGAGCAGCAGCAGATCCGGCTCGCAGACCAATGCCTGAGCCAACAGCACGCGGCGACGCCAGCCACCGGACAATTCGGCCAGGGTCTTGTCGGCGGGCAGCTGCAAGCGGCTCAGGGTGCTGTCGACCAGTTGCTGCAAGCGCCAGCCATCGCGGGCTTCGAGGTCCTGCTGGACGTGCATGAGCTTGTCCAGATCGGCCTCGTTGTGGATGTTCTGGCTCAGGTGATGGTATTCGGCAAGCAACGCACCGACCCCATCCAGGCCTTCGGCGACCACATCGAACACGGTCCGCTCGTCGGCCAGCGGCAGTTCCTGCGGCAATTCACCAATCTTCAGCCCCGGCGCGCGCCATACCGAACCGTCGTCGGGCTTCTGATCGCCCTTGACCAGTTTCATCATGCTCGACTTACCGGTGCCGTTACGGCCGATGATGCACACCCGCTCGCCGCGCGCGATCTGCCAGGACACCTTATCCAGCAGCGGCATGGCGCCGTAGGCCAGGGAAACATCGGTGAACTTGAGCAGGGTCATGGCACGCCTCGATAATACGGCGGGATACGAACGACCAAAGACGTCTGGAAAATCCACTGAATGGGTTTAATGCCTGACGTTTCCGGCGTGAATCACCGCGAAAACTGATTTGCCCGCGCCACAAGGCGACGGCAAAAACTGGGCGCGCATTCTAACCGAGATAGGGTCGACCTTGGCGGGCATTTTTCGTTGACCCGCCAGTCGGCCTTTAACTTTCATGACACCCTGACAAAAGGCTAAGCTAGACGCATCCAGCGCCTGCAACGACGGCGCTCATCTCATGTTCTAACCCGGAAGTGTCATGCGCGTTCGTCTGTACAAGCTGCTCCCCCTGTTCCTCTGTCTCGCCACCTTATCCACGGCGCACGCAGCCACTCTGAGCCAACAGCGCCAGTACTACGACCAGGCCAAGGCAGCACTGGCAAAAGGCGATAGCGGCCCGTACAAACGCTATGCCGATGCCCTGCGCGACTATCCGCTCGAGCCCTACCTGGCCTACGACGAGCTGACCGCCCGTCTGAAATGGGCGAGCAACGACGAAATCGAGAAATTCCTCGCCGAGCACGGCGATCTGCCGCAGGCCAGCTGGATGAAGTTGCGTTGGTTGCGCTGGCTGGCCGAACGCGGCGAATGGAAAACCTTTATCAACCACTACGATCCGACGCTGAACTTCACCGAACTGGATTGCCTGTACGGGCAATACCAGCTCAGCCATGGCTTGACCGCCGAAGGCTTCGCCACCGCGGAAAAACTCTGGCTGGTGGGCAAGTCCCAACCCAACGCCTGCGATCGCCTGTTCGACCGCTGGGCGGCGGAAGGCCAACTCACCGAGCAGCGCCGCTGGCAGCGGGCGAAGCTGGCCGCCGAGGCGCGCAATTACGGTCTGGTCACTTATCTGATCAAAGGTCTGCCGACCCTGGGCACGCATGGAAAACTGCTGCTCGAAGTGGCACGCAAACCGGAACTGCTGGCCCAGACCGCTCGGTTCAGCCCCGCCGATCAAGCTATGGCCGACATCGTCAGCCTCGGCCTACGGCGCCTGGCCCGACAGGACCCGGAAAAAGCCCTGAGCCTGCTCGACAGCTACGCGGGGCGGATGAAGTTCTCCAGTGAGGAGAAAGTCGCCATCGCCCGCGAGATCGGCCTGACCCTGGCAAAGCGTTTCGATGCCCGCGCGCTCAAGGTGATGGCCGAATACGATCCACAATTGCGCGATGATACCGTCAGCGAATGGCGCGCACGCCTGCTGCTGCGTGGCGGACACTGGAACGAGGCGCACCAGCTGACCCGGCAGATGCCAGAAAGCCTGGCCAAGACCAATCGCTGGCGCTACTGGCAGGCGCGCAGCCTGCAGCTGGCGCAACCCAATAGCGCCGAGCCACAGCTGCTGTACCAGGGACTGGCCAAGGAGCGCGATTTTTACGGATTCATGGCGGCCGATCAGGTCAAGGCGCCTTACCAGCTGAACAACCAGCCCTTGGTTCTGTCGGCGAAAACCATGCAAAAGGTGCGCAACGCCGCCGGCATTCGCCGCGCCCTGGAATTCCATGCCCGCGGCCAGATTGCCGACGGACGCCGCGAGTGGTATCACGTCACCCGCCTGTTCAGCCGCGATGAGATGGTCGCCCAGGCGCGCCTGGCCTACGAGATGGAATGGTACTTCCCGGCGATTCGCACCATCAGCCAAGCGCAATACTGGGATGATCTGGAAGTGCGCTTCCCGATGGCGCACCGCGACCCACTGACCCGTGAAGCGAAGAAACGCGGCCTGCATTCCAGTTGGGTATTCGCCATAACCCGCCAGGAAAGTGCCTTTATGGCCGACGCCAAGTCGACGGTCGGCGCCATGGGCCTGATGCAGCTGATGCCCGCCACCGCCAAGGAAACCGCCAAACGCTTCGGTATTCCGCTGTCGTCGCCACAGCTGGCCTATCGCCCCGAGGTCAATATCCAGCTCGGCGCCGCCTACTTGAGCCAGATCTACGGTCAGTTCAACGGCAACCGGGTACTCGCTTCCGCCGCCTACAACGCCGGTCCGGGGCGCGTACGCCAATGGCTACGCGGAGCCGACCATCTGGCTTACGACGTATGGATCGAAAACATCCCGTTCGATGAAACCCGGCAGTACGTGCAGAACGTGTTGTCGTATTCGGTGATCTACGGCGAAAAACTCAATGCACCACAGCCACTGGTGGGCTGGCACGAGCGCTACTTCGATCAGTAAAAACCCACGAATCGGTGGCACCGCCTAGGCACCACCGAGCGTTGTAGCGCTTACGCCAGCACCTCGACCGGCATCCCAAGGCTCAACTGCCCCTCGCCGCAGGCGATCAGGTTCTGGCCGAAATACACCTCACCATCGCGGGCGCGATAGTGCTGCAAGGTGGTCAATGGTTCACGGTCGGCGCTGCGTTCGCCGGTCTGCGGATCGAGGGTGGTCATGATGCAGCGTG
>CAMPJN010000132.1 GCA_946886875.1 uncultured Pseudomonas sp. | reverse complement strand
AACAATTCCTCCTTATCAGTGCGCTCGGCCCCAATGCCATGGAGCTGACCAACGTTCTGTGCCGCGCCAGTCATGAGAACCGTTGCGCGGTAGTCAGCACCCGTTTGAGCCGGCATGGCGACTTCAGCGCGCTGGTGTTGCAGATCTCCGGCAGCTGGGACGCCCTCGCCCGCCTGGAGACCAGCCTGCCCGCCCTGGCCAAGAAACACAGTTTCTCGGTCAACGTGATCCGCAGCGCCGCGTCGGAAGCCCGCCCCCAGGCGCTACCCTATGTCGCCTACGTCAGCGCGGCCTACCGCCCGGACATTCTCAACGAGCTGTGCCAGTTCTTCATCGACCATAACGTCGAGCTGGAAAACCTCACTTGCGACACCTACCTGGCACCGCAGACCGGCGGCACCATGCTCAACGCCACCCTGACCGTGACCCTGCCGGCCGGCACTCAGATCAGCTGGTTGCGCGACCAGTTCCTCGACTTCGCCGATGCCTTGAACCTGGACGCCCTGATAGAACCTTGGCGCCCGCAGAATCCTTGAAAGGACGCTTCTTATGGCCGTAGCACTCGATACCGCCGTCGCCGACTTCCAGGCGCAAGCCACCAGCGGCCAGCAGGTTCAGCTGTCCGCGCTGCAGGGGCAGCAACTGGTGATCTATTTCTACCCGAAGGACAGCACCCCGGGTTGCACCACCGAGGGCCAGGGTTTTCGTGACCAGTACCCGGCGTTTCAGGCGGCTAACACCCTGGTATTCGGCGTCTCCCGCGATAGCCTGAAGTCCCACGAGAACTTCAAGTGCAAGCAGGAATTCCCCTTTGAGCTGATCTCGGACAAGGACGAGGCGCTGTGCCAGCTGTTCGATGTGATCAAGCTGAAGAAGCTCTACGGCAAGGAATACCTGGGCGTCGACCGCAGCACCTTCCTGATCGATAAGAATGGTGTGTTGCGCCAGGAATGGCGCGGCGTGAAGGTGCCGGGGCATGTGGATGCGGTGTTGGCTGCGGCGCAGGCCTTGAACAAAGGCTGAACTTCAGCCTCCGGCGAGTTGCACCCGCCCTACCGCTGCCCGCCAACAATCGTTCCCTCGGTCCTTGCGGCCCGGATAAACGCAGCGCAATCCAGTACCGGGGCGCTGCCATCCCAGGTTGCGCCAAGGCTTATCCAGGCGGCGGGTATCTCCCAAGCCAAGACGATCTTGATCAGTCACGGACTGCTCTGCACCGGCTCGGTGCGTGGCCATGCATCGATCACCGCCTTGAACAGAGTCGCCAGCGGAATGGCGAAGAATACCCCCCAAAAGCCCCACAACCCGCCGAATAGCAGAACCGCGCAGATGATCGCCACCGGGTGCAGATTGACCGCCTCGGAGAACAACAGCGGCACCAGCACGTTGCCGTCGAGTGCCTGAATCACCCCGTAGACCACCATCAGGTAAAGGAACTGATCGCTCATGCCCCATTGGAACAAGCCGATCAGCGCCACTGGCACCGTCACCACCACCGCACCTATGTAAGGCACCACCACTGAAAGCCCGACCAATAGCGCAAGCAGTGCCGCATAGTTGAGCCCCAGAGCCGCAAAGGCGATATAGCTGACCACGCCGCAGATGATTATTTCGATCACCTTGCCGCGGATGTAGTTGGCGATCTGTTTGTTCATCTCGCGCGCCACCCGGGTGATCAGCGGTCGCTCGTTCGGTAGATAGCCGCGAAACCATTGGCCGATCAGCTCGCGATCCTTGAGAAAGAAGAACACCAGAATCGGCACCAGCACCAGGTAGATCATGATACTCACCAGCATCGGCAGGCTGGACAGGGAAAACGACAACGCCCATTGACCGAACTGGCCCACCTCGCCGCGGATCGACTCGATCAACTGCAATACCTGTGCATCGCTGATCAGGTTCGGATAACGCTCCGGCAGCAACAGCAGCAGCAATTGCCACTCGCCGAGCATGCGTGGCAACTCGTTGAACAAGCCGCTCAATTGCCGCCAGATCAGTGGCAACAGCACCAGCATGAACAACGCCAGTGCGCTGACAAACAGGATAAACACCAGCCACACCGCGACTATCTGCGGCAAGCGCATGCGCTCGAAGGCATTGACCAGGCCTTGCATCAAAAACGCCAGGACCAGACCGGTCAACACCGGCGCCAGCATGCCGCCAAAACTCAGGACCACGGCAAAACCGAGCACCAACAGAATCGCCAGCACCACAGCCTGCTCGTCTGAGAAATAACGGTGAAACCAGTCCTGCAGAACTTTAAACATCAACCTTCCCTAATCGCCAACCAACCTAATAATGCTTCAAGCCTTACGGAGCCAATAACGATAGACACCGCCCTCGGCCTCTTCATGTAGCAGACCATGGCCTGCCAATTGAGCAAATACCCGGAAGTCGCGCTGCGAACCGGCGTCGGTCGCGGTCACTTTGAGCACCGCTCCGCTGGCCAGACGATTCAATTCCAACTTGGCCTTGAGCAGCGGCAACGGACAATTCAAACCACTGGCGTCCAGTTCGACATCGAAGGCCTCGGCCCAATCTTGTGCATCGGTCATGCAATATCTCCCGAGCGAAGCCTTGCGGCCTGCGTGGTTAGTGGGGGCGTTCGAACCCTGACGGCAAGGATTGCGCCACGATACGCTGCGATACGTCATAGCCGCCATGCCAGGGAGCAGTAATGACGGAGCAAAGCGGCAGGCGCCGCAATCGACTCATCAAGCCAAACGAACAGGTCGCCAGGATACCCAAGCCCGTACAACCCTGGCCAGGCTGGCGCGTACCCAGCTACAGTAGGGCCTTTGAACACCACGAGCCCCGTGCATGAATTTTCTGCGCCCCACCCTGTTGACGCTCGCCTGCCTGCTGGCCCTTCCCGTTGCAGCCAATGACCTCCCTTCGCTCGGCGACGCCAGTTCGGCGCTGGTTTCGCCACAGCAGGAGCACCAGTTGGGTCGCGCCTGGCTGAGCCTGGTGCGCGGCCAGGTCCGCCAACTGTCCGACCCGCAGCTCAAGGACTTCGTCGAAAGCAGCGTCTACCGCATCAGCGAAACCAGCGAGCTGCAGGACCGGCGTCTGGAGTTCGTGCTGCTCGACAGCCCGCAGATCAATGCCTTCGCCGCGCCGGGCGGGATTGTCGGGGTCAACGGCGGCTTGTTCCTGTATGCCCAGACCGAAGCCGAGTATGCCTCGGTCATGGCCCACGAACTCGCCCACCTGTCGCAGCGCCACTTCGCCCGCGGCCTGGAAGCCCAACAGCGCATGCAAATCCCGGTGATGGCCGGGATGCTCGCGGGAATAGTCGCGGCAGCCGCCGGTGCGGGCGATCTGGGTATCGCCGCGATCGCCTCGACCCAGGCCGCAGCGATGCAGGAACAACGACGTTTCTCCCGGCAGAACGAGCAGGAGGCCGACCGCATCGGCTTGGTCAACCTGGAAAAAGCAGGCTACGACCCGCGCGCCATGCCGAGCATGTTCGAGCGACTGATGCGCCAGTACCGTTACGACCGCCTGCCGCCAGAGTTCCTGCTCACCCACCCGGTGTCCGAATCGCGCATCGCCGACACCCGCAACCGCGCCGAGCAGTACCAGGCCGGCGGCACCAGCGACAGCCTGCGCTATCAACTGATGCGCGCTCGCGTGCAAATGATCTACGAAGAAACCCCAGGCGTGGCGGCCAAGCGCTTTCGCGCCATGCTCGCGGAAAACCCCAAACTCGACGCCGCGCGCTACGGCTTGGCCATCGCCCAGATCAAACGCGGCCAGCACCCACAGGCGCGCGAAACCCTGCAACCCTTGCTGAGCAAAGCGCCGAACGATATCGCCTACAACCTGGCGCAGGTCGAATCGGATCTCGCCGCCAATCGTCTACCTGAGGCGCAAAGCCGCGTCGAACGCTTGCTCGAGCTGTACCCGAAGAACTACCCGATCAACCAGGCCAACGTCGATCTGCTGATGAAGCAGGGCCATATCCAGGACGCCGAGCGCGCGCTCGACCAGCTGCTCAAACGCCGCGATAAAGATCCAGACATCTGGTATCTGGTTGCCGAAGTCCGCGGCCTCAGCGGCAACACCATTGGCCTGCACCAGGCCCGCGCCGAATTCTTCGCGCTGGTCGGCGATTACGACGAGGCCATCGAACAACTCGACTTCGCCAAACGTCGGATCAGCAATAACTTCCAACTGGCGTCACGCATCGACGCGCGACAGCGGGAGTTGATCGAAGACCAACGCATGATCCAGCAGATGCTGCGTTAGCAAGCGGGGCTTTAGGGTGAAGCCAGAGGACGCATCCTGGATTGCGCCAAGGCTTATCCGGGCTACCAAGGTTCTCTAACCCGTCGCGCCTATGTCTATTTTTGCAGGTAGTGTCCTCGTAGGGTGGATGACGCTTCACCCATCCACCAAGTGCGATTGATGGATGAAAACGGTGTCATCCACCCTACCCCCGGATGCAATCCGGAGAATCTTCACAATCAGGCCAATCGCTTCCGGAATGCATCCGGCCGCGCAGTTTACGCGTTGCCGGACAGCTTGAGCCGCGCCGCCTGGGTGAAGTCGAGCATGCGCTTGAGCGGTTTGATCGCCTTGGGGATCAGCGCCGGGTCGACGAATATCTCGTTGCTGCCCTCACGTAGGCAACTCAGAGTACGTTCCAGGGTGTTCATCGCCATCCATGGACAATGGGCGCAGCTGCGGCACGCCGCGCCGTTACCGGCGGTGGGCGCCTCGATGAACTCCTTGTCCGGGCACAACTGCTGCATCTTGTAGAAGATGCCGCAGTCGGTGGCGACGATAAACATCTTGTTCGGCAGCGTTTGCGCAGCGGCGATCAGCTGGCTGGTGGAACCCACCGCATCGGCCAACTCGATCACCGCGGTCGGCGACTCCGGATGCACCAACACGGCGGCCTCGGGATACAGCGCCTTCATGTCTTCCAGCTGCTTGGCCTTGAATTCCTCGTGAACGATGCAGGCACCGTCCCACAGCAGCATGTCGGCACCGGTCTTGTTCTGGATATAGCGGCCCAGGTGCTGGTCCGGCGCCCAGATGATGCTCTCGCCGTTGTCCATCAGGTGTTCGACGATCTCCACGGCGCAGCTGGAGGTTACCACCCAGTCGGCGCGCGCCTTCACCGCCGCCGAGGTATTGGCATAAACCACCACGGTACGCTGCGGATGTTGATCGCAGAACGCGGCGAACTCTTCCACCGGGCAACCCAGGTCCAGCGAGCAGGTCGCCTCCAGGGTCGGCATCAGCACGCGCTTTTCCGGGTTGAGGATCTTCGCCGTCTCACCCATGAACTTGACCCCAGCGACCAGCACCGTCTGCGCCGGGTGGGCGTTGCCGAATCGCGCCATTTCCAGGGAATCGGAGACGCAGCCGCCGGTCTCCTCGGCCAACGCCTGCAGCACCGGGTCACAGTAATAGTGAGCGACCAGCACGGCATTCTGCTTCTTCAGTTCGGCGGCGATTTCGGCGCGATAAAACGCTTCCTGCTCGGGCGTCAAAGGCTTGGGTTGCTTGGCATCCAGATGAGCCTGGACTAGAAGGCGTTCGGAAATCTGCGTCATATCATCAGGCCTGCGAAGGTCTAGCGGCACGGAACTCGAGTATACCCGCAGACAAGGCGGGCACAGCGGCAGCGCGACGAGGATGGAAAAGCAGCGGACACAAAAAAGCCCGAGAACTCTGTGCAAACAGAGCCATCAGGCTTTAAGTACCTTCCGAGGAAGGGAATATGGTGGGTCGTGTGGGATTCGAACCTACGACCAATTGGTTAAAAGCCAACTGCTCTACCAACTGAGCTAACGACCCGACGCGAGGCGCATGATACTGATTTAATTCATTAAATCAACAAAAAACGACAAACTTTTAGCGATAACGAGTTGGATCGACCACACCGGCATTGGCAAACCCCGCCGCGCGCAGCCGGCAGCTCTCGCATTTACCGCAGGCACGACCATCGCTGTCGGCCTGGTAGCAGGACACCGTCAACCCGTAGTCGACGCCATGCTGAGTGCCCGCCTGGATGATCTCGGCCTTGCTCATATACTGCAACGGCGCCTGGATGCGGAAGCCCTGCCCCTCCACGCCGGCCCTGGTCGCCAGGTTGGCCATACGCTCGAAAGCCTCGATGAATTCCGAACGGCAATCCGGGTAGCCGGAGTAATCCACTGCATTGACGCCGATAAAAATATCCCGCGCTCCCAGCACTTCGGCCCAGCCCAGGGCCAGCGCCAGAAATACCGTATTGCGCGCCGGCACGTAAGTGATCGGGATACCCTCGGTCGGTGTTTCCGGCACATCGATGCTACTGTCGGTCAGCGCAGAGCCACCGATGCCGTTGAGGTCGATGCCAACGACTTTGTGTTCGACCACCCCCAGATGCTGCGCCACGCGCTCAGCGGCCTGCAACTCGGCGCGATGACGCTGACCATAGTCGAAGCTCATGCTGTAGCAGCTGTAGCCCTGCGCCTTGGCCAGCGCCACCACTGTGGCCGAATCCAGTCCGCCGGAAAGAAGAATCAGCGCTTTTTTATCGTTCATCGACAATACCCCGTTATTACAGAACCCTAGGCGCGCAGGACAGCCAGAGATTCTGATCATATTGCAGTTATATAAGCGCCCTAAGCGGGCAAGCGATCCGAAAGTCGCGCGAGCGGACTCAGTGGCCCGGCTCGTCGTTCCAGAGAATCTTGTGCAGCTGCATTTGCAGGCGCACGGGCAGATTGTCGGCGACTATCCAGTTGGCCAGGGAGCGCGCGTCCAGCTCGTGATGACTGGGCGACATCAGCACTTCGCCAGCGCGCTTGTCCAACTGGTATTGGATCAGCTTGGTCACCGCCCAGTCGTAGTCTTCGCGCGAGCAGATAACAAACTTGACCTGATCGTTGGGCGTCAGCAGCTCGATGTTCTCGTAGCGATTGCGCGCCACTTCCGCCGAGCCCGGAGTCTTCAGATCGAGCACCTTGCTGACCCGCGGATCGACCGCCGAGACATCCAGCGCACCACTGGTTTCCAGCGACACTTCATAGCCGGCATCGCACAGACGCTTGAGCAAAGGAATGCAATTGGGCTGGGCCAAGGGTTCGCCACCAGTCACGCAGACATAGCGCGGCTTGTAGCCGGCGACCTGCTCGACTATGGCATCCAGCGACTGGATTTCGCCGCCACTGAAGGCATAGGCGGTGTCGCAGTATTGGCAACGCAAAGGACAGCCGGTCAGGCGAACGAACACAGTCGGCAAGCCGGCGGTGCGCGTCTCGCCCTGCAGCGAGTAGAAAATCTCGGTAATGCGCAGGGTTTCTTGCATATCAGCCACGGGCGTGACGGCTAAACAGGCCATCCGCCTCCGTTGCGGGAAAAGGGGCCGCGAATTGTATACGAAAAAACTGCCGGGAGCAGTTTTTAACGTCGCGTAGCGACGGCCCGAAGGGTGGCCGCCAGGGATGGCGGGCCATAAAAAACTGCCGGGAGAAATTTTTAACGTCGCGCAGCGACGGCCCGGAGGGTGGCCGCCAGGAACGGCGGGCCATAAAAAACCCGCGCAGAGCGCGGGTTTGTTGATCTTCAGTTCAACTTTTATTGCAACCGCTGCAAATCCCGTTGCGCCAATTGTGCGGCAGAGCTGCCCGGATACTGAGCGACCACTTGCTGCAGGATGCCTTTGGCCTTGTCGGTGTTACCCAGGCGCTGCTCGACATCGGCGAGTTTGAATAGCGAATCGGGCACCTTGGCATGGCTCGGATAAGCCTGGCTGACTTTGGCGAAAGCCTGACCAGCGCCTTGCAGATTGCCCTGCGCCAGGTTCACTTCGCCCAGCCAATACTGAGCGTTGCCGGCATATTGGCTGTTCGGATATTTGCGTAGGAAAGCACTGAAGGCCTGATTGGCCTTGTCGAAGTCCTTCACCTTGATCAAATCGAAGGCCGCTTCGTAGAACAGCTTTTCCTTGGCGGGATCGGCCGGCTCATTGCTGGCCGCCGTTGGCGTCTGACCCGCAGGCGGGGTCGGCGTACCGTTGGCGTCAATGGCGCCATCGGCTGGAGAATTCTGGTTGCCCGCAGCACCGGCTGCACCACCACTCATACGGCTATCGAGATCCTGATAACGCTCCAGGCTCTCTTGCTTCAAACGCTGTATCTCGTTCTGCTGCTCTTCGAGCATACCGCGCAGCTGCGCGATTTCCTGCTGCATCTGCTGCAACTGGCTGAACAGCATGCCTTGCGCCGAGGCGGGGGCCGTAGCCCCCACCCCGGCGTAGGCGCCGGACGTGCCGTAACCAGCAGGTGGATTACTGCCATATTCGGCGTTGTTATCCACCACGGGAACCTCAGCCCAAGCCGCGAACGGCAAGCTGAGCGCCAAAATGGTTAAAGCACGACGGCAAGTTCGCATATCGAATTACTTACGCAGTTCGACGCGACGGTTTTGTGCCCAGGATTGCTCGTCGTTGCCAGTGGCAATCGCACGCTCTTCACCGTAGGACACCACTTCCAGCTGAGCAGGGGAAACACCCTGCAGCACCAGGTAGCGCTGAACGGCCTTGGAGCGACGCTCGCCCAGAGCCATGTTGTATTCACGGGTACCGCGCTCGTCAGCGTGGCCTTCCAGGACGACGCGAGCGCCGTTGCCTTTCAGGTCTTTGGCGTGAACGTCCAGAGCGCGCATGGCTTCCGGCTTCAGGTCCGAGCTGTCGTATTCGAAGTAGAAGGTGGTGATAGCGCGCAGAGCAGCTTCTTCGCTCAGGCTGCCATCGACAGCGCCAGTGTCGGCACCGTAACCAGCGTTAGGATCGGTAGCGCCTTCGCCAGCAGCGTCGCCGCCTTTCGAGGAGCAACCAGCAGCTACGGCGAGAGCCAGAGCCAGAACAGCAAACTTACCAAATTTCAACATTTCCATCGTGTAACTCCTAGTGAACCCCAGTGTGTTAAAGCAGTGTTGCAAAAGCAGATAAAACAATTATGTGGAACGGCCGCATCAGTTCAGGAAGGGGGACCAGGAAGGCTCTCGAACTTCGCCTTGAGCGGTAGGAAGAGGGAGCCTAACGCGACCATTGGTGGACGCTAA
>CAMPJN010000131.1 GCA_946886875.1 uncultured Pseudomonas sp. | reverse complement strand
GATCAGCGCCAGCCACCGCGACCTCGGCGAGCGGGTCGCCAGCGGCGAGTTTCGCGAGGATCTGTACTACCGGCTCAATGGCCTGGAGCTGCAGTTGCCGCCGTTGCGCGAGCGCGGCGACAAGCGCGAATTGCTGGAATTTCTGCTGGCCGAAGAGGCGCGCGGGCAGAGCCTGAGACTCGATGAGCGGGCCGGCCGCGCCCTGCTCGATTACCCCTGGCCGGGCAACGTGCGCCAGTTGCGCAATGTGCTGCGCACCCTGGCCGCGCTCTGCGATAACGGCCTGATCCGCCATGCCGATCTGCCCGCGCAGATCCGTCACGCGTCCGTTGCCCTCGAACACGGCGAAGCCGCCAAACCCGACCAACTCGGCGATGCCGAACGGGCGGCCCTGCTCGCGGCGCTGGAAGCCCAGCATTGGCACATGACCCGCGCCGCCGAGCACCTCGGCATCAGCCGCAACACGTTGTATCGCAAACTACGCAAACATGGTGTCAGTGGCCGCGGCTGAGCCTGCTGGCCCTGAGGATGGCTATTTATATCTCACGGAACCGCAGCTCTTTGCAGGCGCCAGCTCACAGGCGCTGTGTTTTGGTCCGTTAGCCACCGCAACAGCCAGTTACGGCGTAACCTTGGGAATGCCGGTTGCCGGCGAATTAACAGCTCAGCGGATGGCTGGCAATCTGCCATTTGGGTGATGGCTTTTGTTTTTGCCAAGGACTAGGCTGCAGGAAGGAGATTTGGCGCCAATTTTCAGGCCAGACGGCCCGCATTCAAGTTCGCGGGCAAACGGCAGATACCCCGGAGAACCCAGACGAGTGAGCGCGGTTGCGCGCGGCACCCGGTTGGCGGGCTGGGATTTCCCTATGGTTCTTCTACGCTGGATGTTATTCACCGTATTGGTCGAGATCACCTATGTCGTTGTCACTCAGTGCGCCCTGCTTTTGCCTCCCCTCCCCAGGTAGCCTGATGGGCAGCCTTGCTGTCACTGGTACCAGCGCCAATGGCGAGAACTCCCTGTTCGGTGTGGTCACCCTGGTGTTGTTGCTGCTGGTCGGCGGCGTTGGCTTCTGGCTGCTGCGCGCCAAGCATGGCCGCGCCTTGGCCACCCTGCAGCAGGCTCTGGACGATAGCGAAGCGCAGCGGCGGACGATGCTGTTGCCCGCGGAGCTCGAACAACAGCAGCAACAAAGCCGCGAGCAATTGGCCGCATTGCAGCAGCGCCTGGAGCAGCTCAAGACCGAGGCCGAGCAGGAGCGTCGCAACCTGAGCCATGAGTTCGAGCAGACGCGCCAGTCCCTGGAGCAGGAGCTCAGCCACCTGCGCCAGTCGCGTCAGGCCAATCTGCAGCAGATGGGCCGGGATATGGCCCAGATCAAAACCTCGGTGCAGGAGCTGCTGGACATTACCGAGACCATCGAGCGCTGGCATGAAGGCATGAGCGGCATCATGGTGCACAACAAGATCATGCAGAAACAGATCGGCGACTTTAAGAATATCGTCGGCCAGATCGCCATCCTCTCGCTCAACGCCGCCATCGAAGCGGCGCGGGCCGGCGACCATGGACGCGGCTTCGCAGTGGTGGCCGATGAGGTGCGCAAACTCTCCACCAGCGCCGAGGCGCTCAACGAAGACTACCGCACCAACCTGAACAAGAACGCGCTGATCGCCACCCTGGCGTTCCAGGACGTACAGGCCGGCGGCAACATGATCGTGACCGCGATCCACGGCGTGCAGACGCAGATCGGCAATCTGGGGCAGACCTTGGAAGGTGCCCAGTAGACCATGCACAAAGCCAACTACGAACTCGAAAGCACTCTGAACAAACTGCTCCAGGCCACCCTGGAACAGACCCTCAAGGGCTGCGCGCCGAGCGTGCCTTGGGTCATCGGCAAGGTCGATAAGCTGGAGGAGGTACGCCACGATCAGTGCATTGTGCTGACCATATCCTCGTTCAAATTCCGCATCATGTGCCTGCTGCACCTGTCCATGGATGCCGCCAACCGCAAGTTCGTCGCCGAGGCCACCTCGACCCGAGCCGAGGAACTCGACGATGCGGTCTATACCGACTACTTGCTGGAAATGAGCAACAGCTTCTGCGGTAACCTCAAGCGCCATTTACAGAGCAGCTGCCCGCCACTGGGCATGTCGACGCCCAACTTCCTCGATCACGCCAGCCTCAAATTCAACGATACCTTCGAGCCTGCCTATAGCGTGCATGCGCGCGCCCAACAGGCGCCAGGCAGCCCCGCGTTGTTCACTGGCAGTGCGTTGATCTGCGTCAAGCACGACGGCGACTTTAGCCTGCAACATTATCAAGAGCACGTTGGCGAAATTAATACCCAAGCCGATAGTTCCGGCGAACTGGAACTGTTTTGAAGCCACGCTCCGATTGTTGACGAGCGCTGCTGAACCTTCGCTGTATGCCTGTGGGTAACCTACCTATGATCGGTTTCGAAAAGCGCCTCGTCAGCAAAGTGCTGATCTTCGAGGATGACGCCAGTGCCCAGGCTAAGCTCAAGACCTTTTGCGCCGAGCACGGGCTGGTCGGTCTCAAGCAGTGCGAGCATTCCAGCATGCAGATGCTGCAAGCCAATATCGACCTGGGCGCGGTGCTGATCTCCGAGAACAGCAGCGACAGCGCCGAAGGCCTCGGCGATGGTTTCGAACTGGCCCGGCGGATTCACCAATTGCGCCGCGAACTGCCGATCTTCATCCGCCGCAATGGGCGTGACGATCTGGACGACTTGCCCGCTGACGAGAAGGTCGGCATCGCCGGCGCCTACGACATCGACAAGCCCGAAGGTCTCAAGCAACTGCTCGACCAATACCTGGCGGACACCGAGTATCCCATCTCGCTGATCCGGCGCATGGAGGAGGTTACCCACAGTTCGCTGAACGCCTTGTTTCGCGATATCGAAGTGAGCAACGAACTGCCTTACCTGGTGAAGGACAAGCTCACCTATGGCGACATCCTCAGCCTATTGCCGGTGGAAGCGCCCTGGTTCAGCGGCTACATGATGATCCAGGCCGAGGAGCAGCCCATGCTCGGTTTGATCAAGGACGGGCGCACCGCCATCGACGGTCATGCGGTGGATTTTCGCGATGTCATGGGCATGCTCAGCGAGATCACCAACCTCGCCTGGGGCGGCTTGCGCACCCGGCTGCTGGCGCTTCACCCGCCGACCCTGGATGACAGCACGCGGATCAGCGTGCCGATCACGGTCAACCAGTACAAGGAATACATCTCCTTCGGCACCGACCGTTCCCAGCTGTGTTTCAAATACACGTTGCGCGATCTGCACAATCGCCTGGCGCCGGTCATCCTGTATCAGAAGTTCATCTTCAACATCCGTTGGTCGCCGGAGGAATACCTGGCAGCCGACGAAAACAAAGTCGAGGATCTGGTGCAAAGCGGCTGTCTTGAACTGTTTTGAGCAGGAGTTCAAGAACGCTGCGCCGACTACCGATCACTCGAAAATAACTATAACGACACCTGGGTTTACTCGTTCGTCTTAGATAGGGCTGAAAGCAATGGCACAGATACTCGTAGTAGATGACAGCGCCGCGATTCGCAATGAAGTCGCCGCCTTCCTCAAATCCAATAACTTCAGCGTCGAAACCGCGGTCGACGGTAAGGACGGGCTGGCCAAGCTGAAGAGCGATCGGGCGATCAAGCTGGTTATTTCCGACGTCAATATGCCGAATATGGACGGCCTGACCATGGCCGAGAAAGTACGCAGCGAACTGGGCAACCAGACCGTCAATATCATCATGCTCACCACCGAAAACGACCCCAACATGAAGAGCCGCGGCAAAGCCGCCGGGATCAAGGGTTGGATCGTCAAACCCTTCAACGGTGCCAACGCCCTGGGCGCTATCCAGAAGCTGGTCGCCGGGTAAACGCCACGGGAGTGCGTGTAGGCGGGCGCAAGGGGAAGCGGCCGCGCGGTCATAGGCTGCCGATCGGGATGCCTAGCTAGATCATTGGAATATAAAAATAATCAGTCCAATTTAGGTGGCGCCATGCCCATGCTTAAACTCAGTTTCAATCAGAAGGTCGCCTTGGGTTTTGCGATCATTCTGCTGCTGTTGACCATTTCCGGGGGCATGTCCCTATGGACTCTCAGCGATATCAGCCGCTCCAACCAGCGCGTCCATGAGACCGCGGTACCTGTGGTGACCGAGGTCAACAAGGTACAGATTCAGCTGCTGAAGCTGGCCAACCTCAGCGCCCTGGGCTTCAACGCCCTCAGTGAAGAAGACATTCGCCCTTATCGCGCCGGTTTCGACAAAGGCGCCGAGGAATTCGCCGAGGATTATCAGCGCCTCGAAAGCCTGGCCCAGACGGACCCACAACGCAAAGCCCTGGTCGCCGGGATCAAGAGTAATTACGAGACCTACACCGAGGCCGTGCGGCAGATGTTCGATGCCAAGCTGGCGGTGCTGGTGGCCAAGCAGAAGGTCGAAGACGAAGTCGCCAAGGTCATGGAGCTGTCCGACGATGTCGGCTTCGGCTTTATGGAAATCGTCAACGCCCGCGCGCCGAGCAAAGCCATGGAGAAGGATCTGACCCTGGCCCAGGGCTTCGCCAACCAGGCGGATTCGCTGATGGCCGGTGTCGCCAAAGCCGCCGAGGAATTGAAGAACAGCGGCGATCTGGAGCGCCTGGACAGTGCCCAGGACGATTTCGAATTCATCATCAATGGCTCGATGTTCTGGTTCGACAAGGCCGCGCCACTGTTTCAGCCGATGGACAGCGAAGGCGTTCTGGATACCGCCTATGCCAGCGTCGAAGAGCTGCGCCAGCGGCTCAAGGCCGACCCCAGCCTGGTCGACCACAAGCGCGAACAGCTGACCCAGGCACAGACCGCCTGGGAGCAACTGAATGCCTCCAAGGCGGCGGTGCAGAAAGCCGTCGATGGCCTGGATCAGGTGCTGGTCTCTGCCGATGCGCAGTTCAACCGTCTGCAAACCGAGTTGGGCGACAGTGTCAGTTTCGGCTTCAAAAGCACCATCGCCATCCTGATCATCCTGCTGGCCCTGGCCACGCAGAACTTCAACTCGATGCGCCTGGCGATCCGCAAGAAGATGATCGACTTGGCCAAGCTCAACGGCATCGGTGGCACCCTGGCCGCCGCACGCGACCAGGACACCGCGTTGGAGCTGGTGCTGCACGCCATGTACGAAAAAATGGGCATCGAGCGCGGTTCGGTGTACCTGTTCAACAAGGACAACGAGCTGGAGGCCAAGGCCTTCCTGCCGCCCAAGCAGATGGACGGCGCACCTTCGGCGATCACCTTCGTCATGGGCGAAGGGGTGATCGGCCGCGCGGCGGCGTCGAAGAAAGCCTTGTTCGTGCCCGATACCAGTCGCGACAGCTCCTATGTCGGCGGCGAGGGTGAAAAAGCCAAAGCCCTGCTGTGCGTGCCGCTGGTCGACAAGGACATCCTGATCGGGGTGATGAACTTCTCCGGCGAGGTGAACAAAGTGGCCTTCGCCGACAGCGACTACGAGTTCGTCGCCTCGGTGGCGCGCTCGCTGGTCACCACCATCAAGAACATCCGCATGGTCGAGGTGATCGAGGAGCACAACCGCACCCTGGAACGCAAAGTCGAGGAACGCACCGCCGCGCTGAAGCAGAAGAACGAAGACATCGCCAACATGTTCTCCAACATGCACCAGGGCCTGTTCACCATTATCGACGGCGGGCTGATCCACCCCGAATACGCGGCCTACCTGGAAACCATCTTCGAAACCAAGGAAATCGCCAACCGCAACTTCGTCGACCTCATGTTCAGAAATTCGACCTTGAGTTCCGATGCCATCGATGCCGCCTCCACCGCCGTGGCGTCCATCGTCGGCGAAGACGCGATGATGTATGAGTTCAACTCGCACCTGCTGGTCGGCGAGCTGACCCTGGAATTCAGCGACAAGCCGAACAAACTGATCGAGCTGGATTGGGACCCGATAGTCGACGAGCAGGATGTGATCACCAAACTGATGGTCACGGTGCGCGACGTCACCGCACTAAAAGCCTTGCAGGCCGAGGCCGAAGGCCAGCGTCAGGAATTGATGATCATCGGCGAAATCCTCGCCGTGGATGCCGACAAGTTCAACGACTTCATCGAAGGCTCTTCCAGCTTCGTCGACCGCTGCCGCACCATCATCGAACAGACCGAACAGAAGGATCTGGGCAAGCTGGCCGAGCTGTTCCGCAATATCCACACGGTCAAGGGCAACGCCCGCACCTATGGGCTCAAACACATCACCGACACCGTGCACCGGATCGAAAGCACCTACGACCAACTGCGCAAGAACGAGGAAATGCAGTGGCAGCCCCAGGAGCTGCTAGGCGAGCTGGCATTCGCCGAACAGGCGATCAAGGTCTATAGCGGCATCTTCAAGGACAAGCTTGGCCGCGACGGCAAGCAGGGGATTGCCGGCGCGCGGGTCGACCGCGAGCAGATCAATAGCCTGATGGCGCGCATCGCCGCACTGTCCGACACCGAGCTGCCGGCCAATGTGATCAATATCGTCAGGGACACCTATCACTCCCTCGCCGCCATCGAGGCCGAGTCCCTGGAGACCGTTATTGCCGATGTGCTGCAGTCGGTGCAGTCGCTGGCCGAGGAATTGAATAAGCCTGTGCCTGAGGTGCAGATCAACGACAAGGACATCTACACACGCCGCGAAGCCCATGGCCTGCTCAATAACATCTTTATGCATGTGCTGCGCAATGCTCTGGATCACGGCATCGAGGCACCGACCGAACGCAGCGAGAAGGGCAAGCCCGAGCAAGGGCGGATTCAGATCGACGCCAGCGAACACAACGGCGCCATCAGTTATGCCGTGCGCGACGATGGCCGCGGCATCGCCCTGAGCAAGATCTTCGCCAAGACCGTCGATCTGGGGCTTTACCCTGCCGATGCGGCGCGACCGGCGGCCAGCGAGATCGCCAATCTGATCTTCACCTCCGGCTTCTCCACCGCCGATGAAGTCACCGAAGTTTCGGGGCGCGGGGTCGGCATGGATGCGGTGCGCGAATTCCTCGAATCCGAGGGCGGCAGCATCGAGGTCAAGCTCGACGCCGGCGACGAAAACGCCGACTACCGCGGCTTCACCACCCTTATCCACCTGCCCGCGAAACTCTGCATTGTGCCGCCGGAGTTTGCCCGGGCCAGCTGATCCAGCGCATCCAGGCCGCTCCTTTGTGTAGGAGCGGCCTTGGCCGCGATCAGCGTTGCTTGCGGCTGCAATCCTGCTCGGTTTGCCTGCGTCGGGATTTCTCCGGATCTCATTTGACGGGCTACGAAGTGCGCTCTTGTAGGCGTTACCCATAAGCGTTGGATATATGGGGCTGCGGCGATAACCCCGTCACCCTGCTGTCCAAGCCTTGCCCCTGGCCGCTGTGCTAACCTGCGGCGATATTTTTATGGGCATTGTTGGTCGTCCGGCCGGTCTGTTTTCGAGGTTATCCATGCATATCCATATTCTCGGTATCTGCGGCACCTTTATGGGCTCGCTGGCCGTGCTGGCCAAGGAGTTGGGCCATCGCGTTACCGGCTCCGACGCCAATGTCTACCCGCCGATGAGCACCCAGCTCGAAGCCCAGGGCATCGAGTTGACCCAGGGTTACGACGCCGCGCAACTGCAGCCCGCGCCGGACCTGGTGGTGATCGGCAACGCCCTGTCGCGCGGCAATCCTGCGGTGGAGTACGTGCTGAATCAAGGGTTGCCCTATGTCAGCGGCCCGCAGTGGCTGGCCGACCATGTACTGCAGGGCCGTTGGGTGCTGGCGGTGGCCGGCACCCATGGCAAGACCAGTAGCAGCAGCATGCTGGCCTGGGTGCTGGAGCACGCCGGCATGAGCCCGGGTTTTCTGATCGGCGGCGTGCCGCAGAATTTCGGTATCTCGGCGCGTCTCGGCGGCACGCCGTTTTTCGTGGTCGAGGCCGATGAATACGACAGCGCCTTCTTCGACAAGCGCAGCAAGTTCGTCCATTACCGCCCACGCACCGCGATCCTGAATAACCTCGAATTCGACCATGCGGATATCTTCCCAGACCTGGCGGCCATCGAACGGCAATTCCATCACCTGGTGCGGACCATTCCCGGCGAAGGCCTGATCATCCACCCGGCCAACGAAAGCGCGCTCAAGCGGGTGATCGAAATGGGCTGCTGGACCCCGGTGCAAACTACCGGTGAGGGCGGCCAATGGCAGGCGCGCCTGCTCAGCGCCGACGGTTCGCGCTTCGAGGTGAGCTTCGAGGGCAAAGCCGCCGGTGTGGTGGATTGGCAACTGACCGGCCAACACAACGTCGCCAACGCCCTGGCGGTATTGGCGGCGGCGCGCCATGTCGGCGTGGTGCCGGAACTGGGCGTCGCCGCGTTGTGCAGCTTTATTAACGCCAAACGGCGCATGGAGAAGATCGCCGAAGTGAATGGCGTGACCATCTTCGACGACTTCGCCCACCACCCGACCGCCATCGCCACCACGCTTGACGGCCTGCGCAAGCGCATCGGTGACGCGCACTTGATCGCCATAGTCGAGCCACGCTCCAATTCGATGAAGCTCGGCGCGCACCGCGCCGGCTTGCCGGAGTCGGTGGCGCAGGCCGACTCGGTGTACTGGTATGCGCCACCGAGTCTGGGCTGGGACCTGGCCGCCACGGTCGCGTCTTCCAGTGTGCCGACCCAGGTCTGCGATTCGCTCGAGGCGATCATTGCAGGGGTCAAGGCCGAAGCCGCGCCGGGCACCCAGGTGGTGGTAATGAGCAACGGCGGTTTTGGCGGCTTGCACGGCAAGCTCGCCGTGGCCCTTAAGTAGGGCGGGTGAAACCCGCCACTGAGCATAAACCGGCGGGTTTCACCCGCCCTACGGAGTTCGCATGAGCGGTCCGGAACGCATTACCTTGGCCATGACCGGCGCCTCTGGCGCCCAATATGGCCTGCGCCTGCTCGATTGCCTGGTACGCGAAGACCGCGAGGTGCACTTTCTGATTTCCAAGGCCGCGCAGTTGGTGATGGCCACCGAAACCGACGTCACCCTGCCGAACAAGCCGCGGGCCATGCAGGCATTTCTCAACGAGTACACCGGCGCGGCGCCTGGGCAGATCCGCGTCTACGGCAAGGAAGACTGGATGGCGCCAGCGGCCTCCGGCTCAGGCGCGCCCACGGCGATGGTGGTGGTGCCCTGTTCCACCGG
>CAMPJN010000130.1 GCA_946886875.1 uncultured Pseudomonas sp. | reverse complement strand
TTTCCCACGACCGCGATTTTCTCGATGCCGTGGTCGATCATGTCGCCCATGTCGAACAGCGCAAGCTGACCCTCTATCGCGGTGGCTATTCGGCTTTCGAACGGACCCGTGCCGAGCGTCTGGCCCAGCAGCAACAGGCCTACGAGAAGCAGCAGGCGCAACGCGCGCACATGGAAAAATACATTGCCCGCTTCAAGGCCCAAGCGACCAAGGCGCGCCAGGCGCAGAGCCGGATCAAGGCCCTGGAGCGCATGGAAGAACTGTCCGCGGCCCATGTCGACTCGCCGTTCGACTTCAGCTTCCGCGAAGCCGACAAGATCTCCAGCCCGCTGCTGGATCTCAGTGAAGGCCGTCTCGGCTATGGCGACAAGGTGGTGCTGGAACAGGTCAAGCTGCAGCTGGCGCCGGGTGCGCGTCTGGGCCTGCTCGGCCCTAATGGCGCTGGCAAGTCGACCCTGATCAAAACCCTCGCTGGCGAGTTGCAGCCCATCGGCGGCCGTTTGCAGCGTGGGGAGAATCTGGTGGTCGGCTATTTCGCCCAACACCAGCTCGACGCTTTGGACGACAAGGCCAGCCCGCTGCTGCACTTCCAGCGCCTGGCGCCGACCGAGCGCGAGCAGACCCTGCGCGACTTCCTCGGCGGTTTCGATTTCCGCGGCCCGCGTTGCGACGAACCGGTGCTGAATTTTTCCGGTGGCGAGAAAGCCCGCCTGGCGCTGGCGCTGATCGCCTGGTGCAAGCCCAATCTGCTGCTGCTCGACGAACCGACCAACCACCTCGACTTGGAAATGCGTCTGGCCTTGACCATGGCGCTGCAGGAATTCGCCGGGGCGGTGGTGGTGGTGTCCCACGACCGCCATCTGTTGAAAAGCACTACCGACGAATTCTTCCTGGTCGCCGATGGCCGTGTGCAAGCCTTCGACGGCGATCTGGAGGACTACGCGCGCTGGTTGGTGGATTACCGGGTGCGTCAGCAGGCGCCGCAGGCTGGCGGCGAGGTCAATCTGGACAAGACCGACAAGCGCGCCCAGCGCCAGGTTGCGGCAGCGCTGCGTCAGCAGCTGGCGCCGCACAAGCGTGAAGCCGACAAGCTGGAGAAGGAGCTGGGGCAGCTGCATCAGCAACTTGCTGCCGTGGAGGCCCGCCTGGGCGACAGCGGCATCTACGAGGCGGCGCGCAAGAACGACCTGCGCGACGCGCTGGCCGAGCAGGCTAAGTTGAAGAGCCGCGAAGCGGACCTGGAAGAACGCTGGTTGTCGGCACTGGAAACGCTCGAAGCCTTGCAAGCGGAACTGGAGGCGGTCAGCTGATGCTCGAACTCTCCGCATGGTTGAGCGTCTATAGCGAACCCTTGATCCGCGGCGCCCAGGTGCTGCTGATCCTGCTGCTGGCGGTGGTGTTGCAGCGCTTGCTGATCCGCGCCACCCATCGCCTGGGCGCGCGTTACCCGCAGTTGCCGGCACAGTTGTTGTTGCCGCTGCGCGGCGTCCTGCGCTGGTTGATCATGGGGAGTGCGCTGATGTTGGTGCTGGAGCGCCTGGGGGTTTCCGCGCAGGTCTTGTGGACGGCCCTGACCGGCTTCGTCGCGGTGGCGGCAATAGCCTTTTTCGCGATCTGGAGCGTGCTCTCCAATATGTTCTGCGCCTTGTTGATCGTCACCCTCTCGCCGTTTCGTATCGGCGACTGCGTGGAAATCATCGAAAGCGCCGACAAGCCCGGAGTCAAAGGCCGGGTGCAATCGATCAACCTGTTTTACACCACCCTCGAAGACCTCAGCGAAGAGGGCACTGGAACCTGGGTTCAGGTGCCTAATAGTCTGTTCTTCCAAAAAGCCGTGCGCCGTTGGCGTATGGGCGACATCCCTGCCGCGCGCAAACTTGAGATATAACCATGATGGAATGGCTGGCCAACCCCGAACTCTGGGTCGCTTTTCTGACCCTGACCGCCCTGGAAATCGTCCTCGGCATCGACAACATCATCTTTATTTCCATCCTGGTCAGCCGTTTGCCCAAGGCGCAGCAACCGAAGGCGCGTTTCTTTGGTCTGGCCCTGGCGATGGGCACGCGAATCCTGCTGTTGCTGTCGATCAGCTGGGTGATGCGCCTGACCACCGACCTGTTCCATGTCTTCGGCGAAGGCTTCTCCGGGCGTGACCTGATCCTATTCTTCGGTGGCCTGTTCCTGCTGTTCAAGAGCACCGCGGAGATCTACCACAGCCTGGAAGGTGAAGAGGAAGCCCAGGCCTCCGGCGGCAAGGCCTACGGCTTTATGGGCATCATCGTGCAGATCGCGATCATCGATATCGTCTTCTCCCTCGACTCGGTGATCACCGCGGTCGGGCTGGTGGATAACGTGCCGGTAATGGTCGCGGCCATCGTTATCTCGGTGATCGTGATGATGCTCTCGGCGGGCACCATCAGCGATTTCATCGACAAGCACCCGAGCCTGAAGATGCTCGCCCTGTCGTTCCTGATCGTGGTCGGTACTGTGTTGGTCGCCGAAGCCTTCGACGTGCATGTGCCCAAGGGCTATGTGTACTTCGCCATGGCCTTCTCGCTGGCGGTAGAAGCCGTCAACATCCGTATGCGCACCGCCCGCGCCCGGGCGCGCAAGGAAGAGCTGGAGCCGGTGCAACTGCGTAAAGATCTGCCGGACTGATCGACCGGCTGGGCGATTGGTTGGACAAGGGGTAGGCTGGGCCTGCCCCTTTTTTGTTGTTCTGTTTGAGGTATCGCCATGGCACTGGAAACCTGGCTCGCGTTCTTCGTCGCTTGTTGGATCATCAGCCTGTCGCCCGGCGCCGGGGCTATTGCCTCGATGTCCGCGGGATTGCAATACGGCTTTCTGCGTGGCTACTGGAATGCCCTGGGCTTGCAGCTGGGCCTGGCTTTGCAGATCGCCATAGTCGCCGCCGGGGTCGGGGCTATCCTTGCCGCTTCGGAGCTGGCCTTCAGCCTGATCAAATGGTTTGGCGTGGTCTATCTGGTGTACCTCGGCTACCGCCAATGGCGGGCACTGCCCAGCGATATGCAGGCACCCGCCGAGCGCCCCATCGGCCGTCCGCTGACCCTGGTATTGCGTGGCTTTCTGGTCAATTTCAGTAACCCCAAAGCCATCGTCTTCATGCTCGCGGTACTGCCGCAGTTTCTCAATCCGCAGGCACCGCTGCTCGGCCAGTACCTGGTGATGGGCGTGACCATGATCTGCGTCGACCTGATCGTCATGGCCGGTTACACCGGCCTGGCGTCGCGGCTGCTGCGGGCGCTGCGTTCGCCGCGGCAGCAGCGCATCATGAACCGCACCTTCGGCGCTCTGTTCGTCGGTGCTGCGGCCCTGCTGGCCACGGTGCGGCGCGCGGCGGTATGAGCGGGAGTGGTTGGTTTTGAGCGAGCAAAGCGCGCGGATGCGCGTATGGATAGATGCCGACGCCTGCCCCAAGGCGGCCAAGGATCAAGTGGTTAAGTTCGCTCTCAAGCGGCGCTTCGAGGTGTTGTTGGTCGCCGGCCAGGCGCAGGTCAAACCGGCCTACAGTTGTGTGCGGCTGATCGTGGTGCCCAGCGGTCCGGACGCCGCCGACGATTATCTGGTCGAGCACGCCCTGCCCGGCGAGCTGGTGATCTGCAGCGATGTGCCGCTGGCCGATCGCCTGGTGAAGAAGGGCGTCGCCGCCCTCGACCCGCGTGGTCGCGAGTTCGATGAGCGCAATATGGGCGACAAGCTGGCGGTGCGTAACCTGTTTACCGAACTGCGCGAGCAGGGCCAGATCGGCGGCGGGCAGGGATCCTATGGCGAGCGCGATAAACAGGCGTTCGCCAATGCCCTGGATCGGATTCTCACCCGCTTGCAGCGTCAGACCGGCGCATAAGGCTGGCGTAACTGGCCCTTGGCGAGCCAGCGGCGCAGCTCGGTCAGCGCCAGTGGCCGGCTGAACAGATAGCCCTGCAGCAGGTCGCAGTGGTTTTCTTGCAGGAACAGCATTTGCTCGACCGACTCCACGCCCTCGGCGACCACCCGCAGATCGAGCTTTTGCGCCATCGCGATAATCGCCGAGGTGATCGCCATATCGCTGGCGGAGCCAGGGATCTTGCTGACGAAGCTGCGATCCACCTTGAGGCTGTCCACCGGCAGGCGGCTGAGGTACTGCAATGACGAGTAGCCGGTGCCGAAGTCGTCGATGCTGATGCTCATGCCCAGGGCGCGAATCCTCTCGAGTTGCGTCTGGGCCGCAGAGAAATCCTGCATCAAGGCATTTTCCGTCAGCTCCAGAATCAGGGCGTTGACCGGTAGGTCGGCGCGTTGCAGTTCGATCTCCAGGTTCTTGATCAGGTTGGGCTGCAGCAGGGTCATTGCCGAGCAGTTGACGCTCAGCTGCAACTGCCCATGACCTTCCCGATGCAGCAGACGCAGGTCGCGACAGGCGCGCTTCAATACCCATAAGTCCAGTTCGTGAATAAAGCCATGCTGTTCGGCGATGGTGACGAAGCGCTCCGGATTGATCGCCCCCAGTTCACTGTGACGCCAACGCACCAGGGCTTCCAGGGCGACCACCCGATCGCCGCTGCCCGCAAGAATCGGTTGGTAATGCACTTCCAGGCCATCGCTGTTCAGCGCCAGACGCAGCTCTTGCTCCAGGCTCAGGGCTTGCTGCGCGTCATGCTCCAGTCCGCTGCTGAACACCAGGCAGTGGTTACGTCCCTGGCGCTTGCAATGGCCGAGGGCAATCCCGGCTTGCTTGAGCAGCTGACTGGCATCGTCGGCATTTTGGGGATAGCGACTGATGCCGATGCTGGCGCTGAGGCTCAGTTGGCCGCTCTCCAAGCGATAGGGCTGACGGATTTGCGTGAGTATCCGCTCGGCCAGTTCGACGCCGCTCTGCATGGGCGCGTCCAGTGCCAGAGCGCAGAATTCATCGCCGGAAAAGCGCGCCAACAAGTCCTCCCTGCCAAGCACGCTGCGGATACGCTGGGCGACCTGTTGCAGCAACTCGTCGCCACGGCCATGACCGAGGCTATCGTTGATGCGCTTGAAATTATCCAGGTCGATGAACAACAGGCTGGCGCCATGGGGTGGTGCACAGCTGAGCGTGCTGGTGAGCAGATGTGTGAAGGCCTGGCCATTGAGCAGGCCGGTCAACGCATCGTGGTGGGTCAGGGCATCCAATTGCTTGGTGAGGTGGCGCAGTTGCAGGCGTTCCTGGCGCAGACGCTGATCCGCCCAGCCGGCAACCGTGCCTATCACAATGATCAGCAGGGAGATGGCGGCAATGCTGCTGCCCAGCAGCAAATGTCCTTCCTGGCTTGTTGGCGGCTGCAAGGGCAGGCCGGCGGGCACGCTGAGGGTCAGTGCGGCCATCCCGGTGAAATGCATGGAGACGATGGCCGCGCCCATGATCAGGCTGGCCAACAGGCGCAGCCAGTTGGCCCTGCTGCCGATCTGTCCGCGGAAATAACCGGCCAGCAGCAGTGCGGCCAACGAGGCGAGAATGGCGATCAGAATCGACAAGCCGAACAGCAGCGGATCGTAATGCTGGCTGGCCGCTGAGCGAATCGCCGCCATACCGGTGTAATGCATGGCGGCGATACCGCAGCCGGCCACTATGGCGGCAGCCAGCGCCTGCCACGGGCGTAGTTGGGGCTTGC
Source organism: uncultured Pseudomonas sp. (assembly GCA_946886875.1). The sequence goes on along the minus strand of CAMPJN010000130.1, from coordinate 3,616 downwards.
CGATGACCAGCATCACCACATAGGACACGACAATCGCGATCAACAGGGAAAGCAGGGTGATTGGCAGATCGTAGGCCAGCACCAGCGGTACGTTGAAAGCCAGCATGGCGACGAAATGCATGGACCAGATACCGCCACCCAATGCCATGGCGCCCATCCAACGCCACAGTTCGCGGCCCTGGCCGCGGCTGACGCTGACCCGTTCGGCCATATTCAGTGCGGTGAAGCCGGCGGCGCTGGCGATCAGATAGGCTAGCAGGACCAGCAGGGGATCGTGGCTGCAGTTGAGCAGCACTACCTGATCGCTAGCCGGTGGGTTGAACAGTGCTAACACGGACATGCATGACTCCGGCCAAGGATGGCCAAAACAGAGCATTCCGTTGCTAGGGTGAGCGATGTCGGAAGTGTAGGTGCGGGGCGTGGCCAATACCAAGCGAGGCTTTACTCAGCCGCAGAGATAGGTACCGGTACCGACGGCGATCAGGGTGCCGTCGTCGCTGTGCAACTCGCTACGCACCACTGCCACCTTGTTGCCCGAGCGCAGCAGCACCGCGGTGGCGGTGAAACGTTGGCCGCGGCCAGGGCGCAGGTAATCGATACGCAGATCGATGGTGCCGAGCTTGGATAACCGCGCCATGCGCTCCTGGCTGGACAGATGCTGGTGTTTGTCGAAGGCGCCGATCAGCGCCATGGCGCCACCGGCGACATCCAGCAGCGAGGAAATCACCCCGCCGTGGAGGATGCCGTGGACGAAGTTGCCGATCAGCTCCGGCTTCATCGGCAGGTGCATGGTGACCCTCTCGACGCTCAGTTCATCGAGCTCGATACCGAGCATCTGGTTGAAGGGGATGCGCTGGAAGAACAGGCCGACCGCCTGTTGCAGTTCTGCGTCGAGTTCAAAGGCTTGGGTCATGGATTCGGGCCTGAAAGCGGGTAGGACTAAACTGCCGCATCGACGCCGGATTGGCCAGAGGCGCGGCCGGTGTGCCGCGCGCATTGGCGTGATAGACCTGTCAGGCGCTGTGGGTGAGTTCGAGGATGCGATCCACCAGCTTGTTGATTCCCGACGCCGCCTCGCTGATCGACTGGGCCAGCATATAGGCGGGTGTGGTCACCAGCTTATGTGAGGGGTCTTCGACGATATCGCTGACGGCGCATTCATGATGGATTGCGCCCATTTGGCTCAATGTGGCTGCGGTGTCATGGTCCTGGCCGATGGTGCAAGCCACGCCGCTGCCGAACACCTTCGCCGCCAGCGCTGCGGCGATGCACATCATGCCCACCGGCTTGCCGGCTTTGGCGAAGGCCTGGATGGCCGCGAGTACGTCGGCTTGCACGCTGCAGTTGGCGCCAGAGATGGCGAAATCGGATAGGTTCTTGGCCACACCGAAGCCGCCTGGCAGGATCAGCGCGTCGAATTGGTCGACATGCAGTTCCTTGACGTCCCTGATGTCGCCGCGGGCGATGCGCGCGGACTCCACCAGCACGTTGCGCTTTTCATTCATCTCGTCGCCGCTGTAGTGATCGACCACATGCAACTGCTGCATATCGGGGGCGAAACACTGCACCTGGGCGCCGCGCTGGTCGAGACGCAGCAGCGTGATCACGCTTTCATGGATTTCCGCGCCGTCATACACACCACAGCCGGAAAGAATCACCGCGACTTTTCTATTCATCAAAAGCTCCTGATTGCTGGGTCGTGCATAGGTGTGCCTGGGACAGGGGTACGGGAGCAGCTTCTCGGTCAACGAGAAGCAAGAAATCCGCCATAAATACCGTTTTCATCTACCGCTCAACTTGTCATGGTGCGCCGTGCCGAAGGCGATTGCCACGTCCGTCGCTAGGATTGCCACTAATCATATGGATCGCAACCAGGTCGGCGTGTTCACTGACCGATATCGGCTGCTGGTGTCGGTAAATATGGACTGCAGACGCGACTCTGGCCATATCCCGGCAATGTGCGCACGGTTATTCTGCACGGGCGCGCGGTAAAGCGTCGCGGTGCTGTGGTGCGTTGTCATACTTTGGTCATAATGTGCACCTATAACTGTCACACTCGCCCGTCGAAGCGGGCTATGGAGTCTGTCGTGAGTTTTACCCCCGCCAACCGTCTGTTCCCCGCCACCCGCCTGCGGCGCAATCGCCGCGATGAATTTTCCCGGCGGCTGGTGCGCGAGCATCGTTTGAGCGTCGATGATTTGATCCTGCCGGTGTTCGTGCTCGACGGCGACAACCGCCGTGAGGCGATCGCTTCGATGCCCGGCGTCGAGCGCCTGTCCATCGACCTGTTGCTGCAGGAAGCGGAGAAGTGGGTGGCCCTGGGCATCCCCGCGCTGGCGCTGTTCCCGGTGACGCCGCTGGAAAACAAATCCCTCGACGGCAGCGAAGCCTGGAACCCGGACGGCATCGCTCAGCGCGCGATTCGCGCCTTGCGTGCGCGCTTCCCGGAGCTGGGGGTGATCAGCGACGTGGCTCTTGACCCCTTCACCACCCACGGTCAGGACGGGATTCTCGACGAGCACGGTTATGTGCAGAACGACATCACCGTCGATGCCCTGGTCAGGCAGGCGCTATCCCATGCCGCCGCCGGCGCCCAGGTGGTCGCACCCTCGGACATGATGGACGGTCGCGTACAGGCTATTCGCGAAGCCCTGGAGCTGGCCGACCACAATAACGTGCGCATCATGGCCTACTCGGCCAAGTACGCCAGCGCCTATTACGGCCCGTTCCGCGATGCCGTTGGTTCGGCTGCTAACCTGGGTAAAGCCAACAAGGCCAGCTACCAGATGGACCCGGCCAATGGCGACGAAGCGCTGCACGAAGTGGCGGCCGATCTTGCCGAAGGCGCCGATATGGTGATGGTCAAGCCGGGCATGCCGTACCTGGATATCCTTTATCGGGTCAAACAAGAATTCCGCGTGCCGACCTTTGTCTACCAGGTCAGCGGCGAGTACGCCATGCACATGGCGGCCATTCAGAATGGTTGGCTGGGCGAGGCGGTGATCCTCGAATCGCTGACCGCCTTCAAGCGCGCGGGTGCCGATGGCATCCTGACTTATTTCGCCGTGCGTGCGGCAGAACTGTTGAAGCAGGGGCACTAGCCCCTCAGGGACTGAAAAACACATGAGTACCGAAGGACCCAGTAGTAGCGAGCTGCAGGACGCACAACCGCTAGTCGAAAATATGCTCGAGGTGGAAAGCCCGGCAGTCGAGGCGCCCGCCGTTATTCCGGCGCCGCCTCTGGTGGTGACGAACCTCGATGACAGCAGCCTGTATATCCACCGCGAGCTGTCGCAGCTGCAATTCAATATCCGCGTGCTGGAACAGGCGCTGGACGAATCCTATCCGCTGCTCGAACGCCTGAAGTTCCTGCTGATTTTCTCCAGCAACCTCGACGAGTTTTTCGAGATCCGCGTTGCCGGTTTGAAAAAGCAGATCAACTTCGCCCGCGAGCAGGCCGGTGCCGATGGTTTGCAGCCACATCAGGCGCTGGCGCGGATCGGCGAACTGGTGCATGAGCAAGTCGAGCGCCAGTACGCGATCCTCAACGACATCCTGTTTCCGGCCTGGCCAGCCACCCGGAGCTGCAGTACGCGCCCTTCACCCCGGTGATCCC
>CAMPJN010000129.1 GCA_946886875.1 uncultured Pseudomonas sp. | reverse complement strand
GCCATAACTGGCGGGGAATACCGGCGAAAGCGAAGAGCATCGGCAGACGCTCGGCGAAGCCCTGAAAACCGTGGTCGCCACCAGCCTGGATACGCAGCGCGCAGGCCCGGTAATAGGCCTGGGCATCGCGGTAATCGAGGGTCTCGTCAGCGCTCTGCAGCCACACCTGATAGCGCGCGGGACCCTGCGGCGGCGGCACATCCAACTCGGCCAGGGCCGTCACATGATCGGCGGTCAGCTCCCAGGTCTCGTCGCTGTAATAATTTTTCTGCGGGCCCAGGTAACCATCGAAACGCAGATGCGGGCGCACCGCCGGATTGATCAGCAACGCGCGCAAACCATGGCGCTCGGCTAAGTGGGTCGCATAGTAGCCGCCCAATGAGCTGCCGACCAGCACGGGCCGCCCCAGCTCGACGACCAGTTGTTCGAGCTGGGCGATGGCCTGGCGCGGGTGGTGATGCAGCGCCGGCACCCGCAACCTATCGGCCAGGCCCACCTGCGCCATGGCCTGCGCCAGCTGGCTGGCTTTCAGCGAAGCCGGCGAGCTGTTGAGGCCGTGGATATAAAGGATTTTTGCGGTGTTTTCAGTCATGGAGCGGGAGGCTACTAGGACAGGGCGGCAAGCTGCAAGCTTATGGCCTGCAGCTCGAATCAATAGCCCTTGATCGTGTAGTCGACTTCGAACTTGATCCCGGTCACCCGCGACACCCCGGTGTCCAGGCGGCCGTCGTCGTGCAGGCGCAGCCAGCGATAGCCTGGCGCAGTGGTGTCGACCTGGAACTCTTCGCTACCGGGGGCGAATTGCACGCAGGTCGACGGCGAGGCGAGCAGGCGAATATCGCCGCGCTGCTGGTCGAGCTCCTGGTGAATGTGCCCCCAGAGTACGGCGCGCACCTGGCTGAAACGCTCAAGGATGGCGAACAATGCATCGGGGTTGCGCAGGCCGATGGGCTCCATCCAGCGGCAACCGATGGAGACCGGATGGTGATGCAGGCAAATCAGGTGATGGCGTTGCGGGGCTTCGCTGAGCGCGCGCTCCAGTAACGCCAATTGATCGTCGGCGAGAAAACCGGGGACCGCACCGGACACCGAGGAATCCAGCAGGGTTACCCGCCAGTTACCCAGGTCAATTATCGGCTCCAGGAAATCGCTGTTCTGGCTGGCCGCGCGCATGGCCGGGACTTCGTCATGGTTACCGGGAAACCAACGCGCCGGCGCGGGAATGGCCGCGGTCATCTGCCGAAAACGCTGATAGGAAGCCTCGCTGCCATCTTGCGACAGGTCGCCACTGGCCAGCATCAGGTCGATCTGCGGCTGCTCTTGCAGCACTCGCTCGATCACCCGCTGCAGGCTGTCCTGGGTATCCATGCCCAGCAGTCTACCCGCCGCTTCGGCAAATAGATGGCTATCGGATAACTGCACCAGCAGCACCGAAGAATCTGCGGTGGACATATGCGTGCTCGGCAAGGCCGTCTCCTTGAGCATAGTGGGACGAATTATGGTGGCTGGCGCGGCCCGCGGTAAACCCACGAAGCGGGCATGGGTCACAGAAAACCGGGTGCAACCCTGGGCTTGGCTGGATTATTCGACCCTTTGCCCTTAGCGCACCAACTCCATCTCATGTCCACAGGCTAGACAATGACTGAGCCATTCGCCGAGAAACAGATTGAGTTGGGTCTTTTCGTCCGGCTGATGCATGGCGGCATTGGGGTAAGGATAGATGCCGCGAAAGCGCCGTGCGCTCTGCGCGCCTACGACTTCGGCCATGCGCGCATCGTGATAGACCCGCACTTCCAGTTGCGGCACCGGCAACCACGGCAGGCTGTGCTCCTGACGCACCTGGATGGTCGAGGTATAGGGGCAGCTTTCCACCACCTCCAAGGCCAGTACGCCCAACAGGTGTTCGCCCTGACTCAGGGCGACGCGGCGCGGTTGCGGCTGCTCACGCATGCTCGGCAGCAGCTGCATCAGGCGCGCATAGTTGGCTTCGCAAGCGGCTTGCAGCTCGACCAGGTCGACCCTGTAGCGCTCGCGTAGCAGGTTCACGACCATAACCCCCGCACTTCGATGCGGTTCAATGCCAGCCATTGCAGGGCAATGATGCTCGCGGCGTTTTCGATGCGTCCGTCCTTGACCGCGTCCAGCGCGTCTTCCAGGGGCCAGACATGCACCCGGATATCTTCGCCCTCTTCGGCCAGGCCATGCACTCCGCCAGCGCCCTCGCTGTCACAACGGCCGATGTACAGGTGCACGCGCTCATCCGAGCCGCCGGGCGAGGGGTAGTACTGGGTAATCGGCCATAAGGAGGTCAGCGTCAGGTTGGCCTCCTCGATCGCCTCGCGCAGCGCCACTTCTTCCGGCTGCTCATCCTTGTCGATCAGCCCGGCGACCAATTCCAGCAGCCAGGGGTTTTCGCTCTTGGCCATGGCGCCGACGCGGAACTGCTCGATCAACACCACAGTATCGCGCTGTGGATCGTACGGCAGCACACAGACGGCGTCGTGGCGCACGAATAATTCGCGGCTGAGCACAGGGCCCATGCCGCCGGCAAACTGACGATGACGCAACAGCAGGCGATCGAGCTTGTAGAAGCCGCTGAAGCAGGCCTCGCGCTCGATTATCTCAACATCATCTCGTTGCATAACCACTCCCTCATCAACATGAACGGGCCCTCGGGCCCGTCCTGCTTAGCATCATCCAGCCAGGCCCTGCGACCTGGCAATAGCTCCATCAGACCTTGTGATAGAGCTGAGCCCCCTGCGCCTTGAACTCTTGCGCCTTGGCTTGCATGCCTTCCTCGACATCCAGATCGAGAGCGGCGATGCGCTGTTCTTCAGCATAGACCCGAACTTCCTGGGTAATTTTCATCGAGCAGAACTTCGGCCCGCACATGGAACAGAAATGCGCCACCTTGGCCGAATCCTTGGGCAGCGTTTCGTCGTGATAGCTGCGTGCGGTGTCCGGGTCGAGACCGAGGTTGAACTGGTCTTCCCAGCGGAACTCGAAGCGCGCCTTGCTCAGTGCGTTATCACGAATCTGCGCGCCCGGGTGGCCTTTGGCAAGGTCGGCAGCGTGGGCGGCGATCTTGTAGGTAATGATCCCCGTCTTGACGTCGTCCTTGTTCGGCAGCCCGAGGTGCTCCTTGGGCGTAACGTAACAGAGCATGGCGCAACCGAACCAGCCGATCATCGCAGCCCCGATACCGCTGGTGATGTGGTCGTAACCCGGGGCGATATCGGTGGTCAGCGGGCCCAGGGTGTAGAACGGCGCCTCGTCGCAGCACTCCAGTTGTTTGTCCATATTTTCCTTGATCAACTGCATCGGCACATGGCCGGGGCCTTCGATCATGGTCTGCACATCGTGCTTCCAGGCGATCTTGGTCAGCTCGCCCAAGGTTTCCAGTTCGCCGAACTGCGCTTCGTCGTTGGCGTCGGCGATCGAGCCGGGACGCAGGCCATCGCCCAGCGAGAAGCTGACGTCGTAGGCCTTCATGATTTCGCAGATGTCTTCGAAATGGGTGTAGAGGAAGTTCTCTTTATGGTGCGCCAGGCACCACTTGGCCATGATCGAGCCGCCACGGGAAACGATGCCGGTGACGCGCTTGGCGGTCATGGGCACGTAGCGCAGCAATACGCCGGCGTGGATGGTGAAGTAATCCACGCCCTGTTCCGCTTGTTCGATCAAGGTGTCGCGGAACAGTTCCCAGGTCAGGTCTTCGGCCGCGCCGCCGACTTTTTCCAGGGCTTGGTAGATGGGTACTGTGCCGATCGGTACCGGCGAGTTGCGGATGATCCACTCGCGGGTTTCGTGAATATGCTTGCCGGTGGACAGGTCCATCACCGTGTCCGAACCCCAACGAATGCCCCAGGTCAGCTTGGCCACTTCTTCCTCGATGGAAGAACCCAGCGCCGAGTTACCGATGTTGCCGTTGATCTTCACCAGGAAGTTGCGGCCGATGATCATCGGCTCCAGCTCGGTGTGGTTGATGTTGGCCGGGATGATGGCGCGGCCGCGGGCGATTTCTTCGCGGACGAATTCGGCGGTGATTTCCTTGGGGATGCTCGCACCGAAGCTGTGGCCAGGTTGCTGAGCGTCGAGCAAGCCGGCGGCGCGGGCCTCCTGCAGCTTGAGGTTCTCGCGGATGGCGACGTATTCCATCTCCGGGGTGATGATGCCCTGACGCGCGTAGTGCATCTGGCTGACGTTCTTGCCGGCCTTGGCCCGGCGCGGGTTGCGCACGTGGGCGAAGCGCATGGCGGTCAGCTCGGGATTGGCCAGGCGCTCGAGGCCGAAATTGGAACTCAGGCCGGCGAGCATTTCGGTGTCGCCGCGGTCGTCGATCCAGGCCGAGCGCACATCGGCCAGGCCTTTGCGCACGTCGATGATTACGTTCGGGTCGGTGTAGGGGCCCGAGGTGTCATAGACCAGCACGGGGGCATTGATCTCGCCACCGAAGTCGGTCGGGGTGACATCCAGGCTGATCTCGCGCATAGGCACGCGGATGTCGGGGCGCGAGCCCTGCACGTAGATCTTCTGCGAACGCGGGAAGGGTTGGATGGACTGCTGATCGACCTGAGCGCTTTCGCTTAAATTCTTATGGCTCGGGTTATTTTGTTGTTGGCTACTCATCGGCGGGCTCTCTCCTGGGCTGAATGTCGGAGCGAACCTGGATGGAGGCGGTGCGAGGCGCACCGGAGATGGTGCCAGAGGCTCGCGCGAAGCACGACGAGCACATCTTGTTCCCTACGCAGGCGTTAACCCGATCAGGTTCAACGGGATCCGGCAGCTGCCAATCTCAGCCCCGCAAATGGGGCACCCCGACAAGAACCCGGCCAGTCTAATCAACCGCCAGCGATAAAACCAACCGCGGAGTCAAAAAAACTGACCCATGCGTCGGATAGTGACGCATGTAATGACGTAGGTAGTGACGCATCCCGCCCACCGCTGCCGCCGTGAGGCGCTGAACTGCCTGGCCCAGTGGCGGCGCAAACATCGCCTGTTGCAAATAATTCGGCTGCTAACGGAGCGACGGCTTGACCCCCTCGACAGGCGCCCTTAGCCTTGCCGATTACCGTCCAATTCAGGATTGCCCCACATGCTGCGCAAACTCCCGCTGACCCTTGCCGTGGCTTACGCTTGCGCCGGACTGGCCTGGGCCGAACAAGCTCCGCTGCCGATCAAAACCGATCTGGTGGCCGTCTATAAAGAAGCTGCCGACAACAATGCCGACCTGGCCGCGGCCCGTGCCGATTATCAGGCGCGCCGCGAAGTGGTACCCCAGGCCCGTGCCGGCCTGCTGCCCAACCTGTCGGCGGGCGCCGACATGAGCGATACACGCAGCGAGATCGATTCGCCAGCGTTCAGCCGCTCGCGCAGCGGCGTGGTCTATCAGGCCAACCTCAGCCAACCCTTGTTTCGCGCCGATCGCTGGTTCCAGCTGCAAGCCGCCGAAGCGGTCAGCGAGCAGGCCGCCCTGGAGTTGTCCGCCACCGAGCAGGAGTTGATCCTGCAAAGTGCCGAAACCTATTTCGCGGTATTGCGCGCCCAGGACAACCTGGCTTCGACCAAAGCCGAGGAAGCGGCGTTCAAACGCCAGCTGGATCAAGCCAACGAACGTTTCGATGTCGGCCTATCGGACAAGACCGACGTGCTCGAGGCCCAGGCCGGCTTCGACACCGCCCGCGCCAACCGGATCATCGCCCAGCGCCAGGTAGAGGATGCGTTCCAGGCGCTGATCACTCTGACTAACCGCGACTACCAGTCCATCGAAGGCATCCAGCACAGCTTGCCGATTCTGGCGCCGACGCCGAACGATGCGAAAGCCTGGGTCGATACCGCCGCGGAACAGAATCTCAACCTGCAGGCCAGCAACTACGCGGTGGACGCCGCCGAAGAAACCCTGCGCCAACGCAAGGCCGGCCATGCGCCGACCCTGGATGCGGTGGCCAGCTACCAGAAGGGCGACAACGACAGCCTTGGTTTCAGCAACTCCGGATTACCGGGCACCCCGCGTTACAGCGGCGATGCCGAGCAACGTACGATTGGCTTGCAGCTGAATATCCCACTGTACAGCGGCGGCCTGACCAGCTCCCAGGTGCGCGAGGCCTATCAGCGCCTGAGCCAGACCGAGCAGCAGCGCGAAAGCCTGCGTCGCCAGGTGGTGCAGAACACCCGCAACCTGCATCGCGCGGTCAATACCGACGTAGAGACCGTGCAGGCGCGCAAGCAATCGATCATTTCCAACCAGAGCGCCCTGGAAGCCACCGAGATCGGCTACCAGGTCGGTACGCGCAATATCGTCGACGTGCTCGACGCCCAACGCCAGCTGTACAGTTCGGTGCGCAACTACAACGACGCGCGCTACGACTACATCATCAACAACCTGCGCCTCAAACAAGCCGCCGGCACCCTCAGCCCGGCCGACCTGGAAGCCCTGGGCAGCTTCCTCAAGCCGGACTACGACCCGGATAAGGACTTCCTGCCACCGGATCTAGCCAAGGCTGCCGAAGCGCAATTGCGCGGCAACGCCGATTACTGATCGGCTCAAAATAAAAAACCCGGGCATTGTTTCCCGGGTTTTTTATTGGCTTTCGGTAGCACTGCCGCACTTCGCGGAACTGACAACCCAAGCGGCAGACACATGTAAGCCCGGATGAAATCCGGGCTACTTTATCCGAGCAATCGTCCCAACCCCGCCAACAGCCGATCCAGCGCGCCTTGATTGGCCTGCATCACCGCCAAGCCCGCATCGCGCATCTTCTCCGCCTGCCCAGGCTCACGCCAGAGCATCGCCACCGATTCCGCTAATGCCCGGGCATCCGTCACTTCGATCAAGGCGCCGGCATCGCGCAGCTTCGCGGCGATCTCGAGAAAATTGAACAGATGCTGGCCGCTGAGTACCGGCAAGCCCAGCGCCGCCGGCTCCAGCAGGTTGTGCCCGCCATTGGCCACCAGGCTGCCGCCGACGAACGCTATGTCGGCCAGGGCATAGAGCAACAGCAGCTCGCCCATGGTATCGCCCAGCAGCACTTGATCGCTGGCAACCAGCGGTTCGCCACTGGAACGCCGCCGCGTACTGAAACCCTGTTGTCGGCACAACTCGAACACCGAGGCGAAACGCTCAGGATGCCGTGGCACCAGAATCAGCAACGCCTCGGGCCATTGTTCGAGTAACTGGCGGTGCGCCGCCAGAACGATTTCATCCTCGCCGGCATGGGTGCTCGCGGCTATCCAGATCGGTCGCTGCGTGACCTGCCACTGTTCGCGCAAGCCAGCGGCGCGCTGCAGCAATTCAGGCTCGATGCTCAGGTCGAATTTGATCGAGCCCGTCACCTCGACGCAGGCGTCAAACGCGCCCAGCTTGCGAAAGCGTTCGGCCTCGGCGGCGGTCTGCACCGCTACCAGACTCAACTGCGCGAGCATCGGCGCGGTCAACTTGGCGAAGCGCGCATAACCGCGCGCCGAGCGTTCAGACAAACGCGCATTGGCCAGCGCCACGGGGATGCCGCGCTGCGCGCACTGATGGATATGGTTGGGCCACAGCTCGGTCTCCATCACCAGCGCCAAACACGGCTGCACGCGATCAAGAAACCGCGCCGCCGCCCAGGGCAGATCGTAAGGCAGGTAGCAGTGCTGGATGCGCCCGCCGAACAACGCCTGAATCCGCTCGGAGCCGGTCGGCGTCATGCAGGTGATGGTGATCGGCAAGTCCGGATAGCGCGCCAACAGCGCACGAATCAACGGCGCAGCGGCGATGCTCTCGCCCACCGACACCGCATGCACCCAGATACCACCCGGCTTGAATGCCGGCAAACCAACGGCGAAACGCTCGCCGATACGCCGGGAGTAAGCCGGCGCGCGCCAGGCACGCCAGGCCAGGCGCCCGGCAAGCAAGGGCAAGGCGAGGTGCAACAGCAGGCTGTAGAGGGCTCTATTCATGGGCGCGCAGCTTAGCAGAGAGGCCGGCGGCGATCAGCCGATGGCCCGGAGATATTCGGCAAAACGCTCGGCCAACCATAGCGCCGCCGGACCGAGCGCCTGGTCGCGGCGGCAGACCAATTCGACCACCAGCGGTGGCGGCGTCCAATCGCTGCTCAGTTCGACCAACTGGCCCTGGTAAGTCGGGTACTGCAGCACATGGCGCGGCAACCAGGCCCAACCGAGGTTGCGCATCAACAGCTCGGCCATAGTGTAGAAGCTGTCGGTACGCCAGACCGCCGGGCTGATCTGCTCGCCACCGGGGTAATGACTGTCCGCCAGCGCCATCAACAACTGGCGATGACGCGCCAGGGTGCGCCGGTCTACATGTTGGCTAGCCGCCAGGGGATGGCCGGCGCCGCACACCGTGACCATTTCGATACTGCCCAGGCGCTGGCGCTCGAGCTCCTCGGGCATCTGTTCGTGGTGGAACAGCAGACCGAGATCGGCGCGGTATTCAAGCACCTTGCGCGCGACTTCGCCCTGGGCGCCGCTGGTCAGTTGCACTTCGAGCAAGGGGAAAGCCCCGGCCAGCGCTTCGAGGCTGTCGAGCACTGGCTGATAGGGCATCGCCTCGTCCTGCGCCAAACGCAGACACACCTCCTCACCTCGCACCAGCCCGAGCGCCCGGCCTTCTAGCCGCTGGCATTGGCGCAACACCTCGCGCGCCTCCTCCAGCAAGGCGGTACCGGCGGCGGTCAGACGCGGCTGACGACCGCTGCTGCGCTCGAATAGGAGCACCCCGAGGTCGGTCTCAAGCATAGCGATGGCGGTACTGACCGCAGATTGCGCGCGATTCATCCGGCGCCCCACGGCGGAAAACGACTGCCCTTCGGCAACGCTGAGGAACACCTGCAATTGCTCCAGATTCCACCGCATACCCCATCTCCAAACCAGATAGGCAATAAGTTTACCCCATCGTCCATACGCCTAGAATGAGCCGCACCAGACAGGAGACTCACCATGAGCGGCTACCTTTACCTCGCCATCGCCATCACCGCCGAAGTCGTCGCCACCACCGCCATCAAAGCGCTGGATGGCTTGAGCAAACCTGTTCCGCTGCTGCTGGTGGTGCTCGGCTATGGTCTTTCCTTCTGGATGCTCAGCCTGGTGGTGAAAAGCATTCCAGTCGGCATCGCCTATGCCGTATGGGCGGGCCTCGGCATCGTGCTGGTGAGCATCGCCGCGGCCGTGCTCTACCAGCAACGCCTGGACCTGCCGGCGATACTCGGCATGGGCCTGATCGTCAGCGGCGTGGCGGTGATCCAGTTGTTCTCGCACAGCGCCGGGCATTGAGTTTCAAGTAAATGCCCCGTCGGCCAATACCGCTTGCGGCTCGTCAACCACCACTTACCGTTATACTGCGCATCTGTTTCCACATTGAGGCCCGCGCATGTCCCAAGCTTTGAGCACAGACGTTCTGATTGTCGGCGGTGGTATCGCCGGCCTCTGGCTGAATGCGCGCCTACGTCGCCAGGGCTTCGCCACCTTGCTGGTGGAAAACGCCAGCCTGGGCGGCGGGCAGAGCGTCAAATCCCAGGGCAT
>CAMPJN010000128.1 GCA_946886875.1 uncultured Pseudomonas sp. | reverse complement strand
ACGTCGCAACGACCGGCTTCGATCGATTTGGCGCTTTCGTCGGAGGTATCGTAAGTGATCGGGGTGTACTTCAGGCCATTGGCGCGGAAGTAGTCGGAGAGGTTCAGTTCGGTGGTGGTACCGGCCTGGATACAGACGGTAGCGCCGTCGAGTTCTTTAGCGCTGGAAACGCCGAGATCCTTGTTCACCAGGAAGCCTTGGCCGTCGTAATAGTTAACGCCGGCGAAGTTCAGACCCAGGCCCGCGTCGCGGGAGCTGGTCCAGGTGGTGTTACGCGAAAGAATGTCGACTTCACCCGATTGCAGTGCAGTGAAACGCTCTTTGGCGGTCAGCGGGCTGAACTTAACTTTGTTGGCATCGCCGAAAAGCGCGGCGGCAACAGCACGACATACGTCAACATCAAGACCCAGATAATTGCCTTTTTCATCGGCGTAGGAGAAGCCAGGCAGACCATCGCTGATACCGCACTGAACGAAACCTTTCTTTTGCACCGCATCCAAAGTAGCGCCCGCTTGCGCGAAGCCACTAACACCGAGCACAGCAGCTGTAGTCAGCACAGCCAGGGTGGATTTCACCATCTTCATTAAAACCTCCAGTGTCTTTTTTTGTGTTGGAGTCTCGACCTTACCACCTCGTCCTTTTGGGACGTGCCGATTACGTAGGCAGAACGCAATCGATCAGCGGATCGGGTCTTCGCGTGAGTCTAGTTGCCGATAGCGTCATCAGCCACAAGGTTTGCACCCGCCCATTGTTTGATGGGCTGGAGACGAATCGTCAATCACTAATCGCCCAGAGATTTCGTACCGCTCGGCGAACGTGTCGGAAACCTGATACCGGCTTCCTGTCTGTTGTGTGCCCGATCATATGGCAGTGTTACCGTAGCCAGGCGACATCATCAGCCGGCATGACACCAAGCAAGGCCCGTACCAACGAGTCATTTTTAGGGCCACACAAACAGGTCAAGAGCAAAACTTTCAGCCTTGCGACATCTTCTTCACTTATTCATCCCGATGCGAAAAACCCAGCGCACGGGATCAGCGCGGACGCACCACAACGGAGCCCCACATGAGCGAACCATTGATTCTTCAGCCCACACTTTCCCCCGATGCCTGCGTCATTTGGTTGCACGGATTGGGCGCGGACCGTTACGACTTCCTGCCGGTTGCAGAGGCATTGCAAGGCGCATTGCCGCATACCCGCTTCGTCATGCCCCAGGCGCCGACCCGGGCGGTGACGATCAATGGCGGCTATGCCATGCCCAGTTGGTACGACATTCTCGCCATGAGCCCGGCGCGGGCGATCAACCGCGAACAACTGGAAGCATCCGCCCAGCAGGTGATCGCGCTGATCGAAGCGCAACGCGACAGCGGCATCGACCCACGGCGCATCTTCCTCGCGGGCTTTTCCCAAGGTGGCGCGGTGGTTCTGCATACCGCGTTTCTGCGCTGGCAGGGGCCTTTGGGCGGCGTGTTGGCGCTGTCTACTTATGCACCGACGTTCAGTGATGAACTGCAGCTCGACGCGGACAAGCAGCAATTGCCGGTGTACTGCCTGCACGGCAGCCGCGACGACGTGGTGATCCCGAGCATGGGTCGCGCCGCGCACGATTGGCTTAACCAGCGGGGCGTTCCGGTAGCCTGGCAGGAATATCCGATGGGCCATGAAGTACTGCCGCAAGAGGTACGCGATATCGCCCTCTGGCTGGGTACGCAGCTGGCCCGCTGAAACATCGACCGCTGGGGTCTGCAGCACCTGGCGCTGCGTCTTGGTGGTAGATGGCGCTGGACCCGATCGAGCCTTTCCAGACACGCCCGGGCCCCTCGCGTAGTCGATTGAACGAGCAAGCGTGAGGCACTGACGCAGCTGATTTTCATTTCTGTGACTGAGTGTTCACAAAATGGCTACCGCTGGTCGGCCCAGCTTTTTCACAGGATTGTCAGTGCCGAGGCACAAAGCTTACTGTCGACAGTGATACGGCTTCATATACAAGGAGAGTTCACGATGCCAGTAGTTTTTTGCATTGTTAGCAGTGCTCGCCAATAAGATGAAAGCTGCTCATTGGCAGGTGGACCTGCAGCTCGTTCGTCAATTGCGACTGTTTGAAAACGTCGCCGCCAGCAGCATCAATCAGTTGCTGAGAGAATTTCGCGCCTGCGATCTGGATGAGGGCGAAATCCTCCTCTCCCCATTCAATCGCAATCAATACCTCTACCTGCTGCTCAAAGGTCAGCTCAAGGTCTACCTGGGTTCGCTGGACAGCACCTCGGTAAGCACCCTGCAAGTCGGCGATTGCACCGGGGAAATCAGCTTCATCGACAACGAACACCCTTCCGCCTACGTGGTCGCGACCGAAGCCAGCAGCGTGCTGCGCCTGCACCGTCAGTCGCTGATCAGCCTATTCCATCAATCACCGCAGATGATGGAGAACCTCCTCGGCTTGCTCTGCGAGCGCGTGCGCCAAGGCAACCAACAGATTATCAACAGCGAACAGAACGCCAACGTCGACCCACTGACCGGCGCGTTCAACCGCCGCTGGCTGGAACATGTGTTCGAGCGCGAAAGCACCCGCTGCGCGTTCAATCAGCAGCCGCTGTGCATGCTGATGCTCGATGTCGATCACTTCAAAGCCTACAACGACCAACATGGCCACCTCGCCGGCGACTACGCGTTGTGCCTGGTGGCGCATACCCTGCGTAATCAGCTGCGGCCGAAAGACAGCCTGACCCGTTTCGGCGGCGAAGAATTCGTCATCCTCCTGCCGGAAATGGCCGACGAAGACGCGCGCAGTATCGGCGGCAGGCTGCGCCAGAGCCTGCAGGACGTTGCCACCTTCTATGCACCTGTGGGCGTGTTACCGGGCGTCACCGTCTCCATCGGCCTGGCGCAGATGCGTCCGAAGGACAGCCTGCAAAGCCTGATCGCCCGCGCCGACAGCGCGCTCTACCAAGCCAAACAGCAAGGGCGCAACTGCCTGTGCGGCTGAATGGCGGAGCGCCTGCCGATCCAATATTTTTCTAGCCCGGATGCAATCCGGGGAAATCCACGCCCTATCGAACCGCTCCCGGATTGCCCTGGCGCTTGTTCGGGCTAGGGGCCGCGCTTGCGGATAGGGCGAAGCTCGCGGTACTCAAACAAGGGCATCTGATCTCTCGCCTTAGCAGGCCGCTGGAAAAACGTAGGCGAGGCCGTTTTTAACGCAGTATTGCCAACGCAGGTAGTTTTTCAACGGCCTGTTAGCCCTGGTCCTTGCTACAGTCGGCACTTCCCCCGCAAACGCCCGGTAGCTCTCCATGCGCAAAACCCTGCTCGCCCTGCTGATTCTGATCCCGATCGCTGCCGGCAGCATATTCGCCCTGCCCTCGGTACTGGACCGCAGGATGAACAGCGTCGCAACCCCGGCGCCCTACCCCGCCAGCGAATCGGCGAACAGCCTGCATGAACAACTGTTTATCGCCGACCTGCACGACGATGCCCTGCTCTGGGAACGCGACCTGCTCGAACGGCATGACTTCGGTCATTCCGACCTGCCACGCATGCTCCAGGGCCGTGTCGGCCTGCAAGTGTTCTCCACCGTGACCAAGACCCCGCGCGGCCTCAACTATCAAAGCAACAGCGCCGAGACGGACAATGTCACCCTGCTGGCGATGGCCCAGCGCTGGCCGCGGGAAACCTGGAACAGCCTGTTGCAACGTGCGCTGTACCAGGCCGACAAACTCGAACGGGCCAGCGCCGACAGCGCCGGGCGTTTGACCCTGATCAGAAGCCGCGCCGATCTCGCGACCTTTATCGAAGCCTGGCGGAAAGACCCGATCCGGGTTGCCGCCATCCTCGCCACCGAAGGTTTGCACCCAATAGAAGGCCAACTCGACAATGTCGACCGCCTGTACGACGCCGGTTTCCGCATCGCCGGCCTGACCCACTTCTTCGATAACGAAGTCGGCGGCTCGGCCCACGGCCTGGAGAAAGGCGGCCTGACCCCGCTGGGCCGCCAGGTGATCGAACGCCTCGAAGGCAAAGCCATGCTGATCGACCTGGCCCATGCCTCAAGGCCGCTGATCGATGATGTGCTGGCCATGGCCACGCGCCCGCTGCTGGTTTCCCACACCGGGGTCGAAGGCACCTGCGCCGGCACCCGCAACCTCAGCGATAAACACCTGCGAGCCATCGCCGCCACCGGTGGGGTGATCGGCATCGGCTACTGGGAAACCGCCGTTTGCGCCACCTCGGTGGACGCCATCGTCAAAGCGATCCGCTATACCGCCGACAAGATCGGCGTGCAGCACGTCGCCCTGGGTTCGGACTTCAACGGCACCATCCATGCGCCCTTCGATGTCACCGGCCTGGCGCAGCTGACCCAAGGTCTGCTCGAAGCCGGTTTCAACCGTACCGAAATCGCCGCGATCATGGGCGGCAACGTGCAGCGCCTGCTGCTGGCAAGCCTGCCGCGCTGAGTAAAATCAACAATCGGCATGATGCTTCGCCGCGCCGGCTTCTTGCTTTACACTGGCGGCCGCTCACTCCTTAACCAATTGACGAGATGACCGTGCTCAAAGCACTCAAAAAGATGTTCGGCAAAGCCGAGAGTCCGCAGCTCAGCACCACCAGCCCCACAGCTGCGCCTCGCACCAACGACGCAACCAACGAAAATCGCAGTCGCAACGCACAACCGCAGCCAGCGGCCAGCGAAGCTCCCGCCGCCCCGGCAAGCAGCGACAAACCCGCGCGCAGCCAGGACAAGAAACCCCGGCGCGAACGCGTCGCCAAACCGGTGGACACCTGGAAGCTGGAAGACTTCAAAGTCGAGCCCGCCGAAGGCAAGACGCGCTTCCACGACTTCAAGCTCTCCCCCGAGCTGATGCACGCCATCCACGACCTGGGCTTCCCCTACTGCACGCCGATTCAGGCGCAGGTGCTGGGTTTCACCCTCAAGGGTCAGGACGCCATCGGCCGCGCCCAAACCGGCACAGGCAAGACCGCGGCCTTCCTGATTTCGATCATCACCCAGCTGCTGCAGACCCCGCCGCCGAAAGAGCGTTACATGGGCGAGCCGCGGGCGCTGATCATCGCGCCGACCCGTGAACTGGTGGTGCAAATCGCCAAGGACGCCGCGGACCTGACCAAATACACCGGGCTCAATGTGATGAGCTTCGTCGGCGGCATGGACTTCGACAAACAGCTCAAGCTGCTCGAATCACGCTTCTGCGACATCCTGGTGGCCACCCCCGGTCGCTTGCTCGACTTCAACCAGCGCGGCGAAGTGCACCTGGATATGGTCGAAGTGATGGTGCTCGACGAAGCCGACCGCATGCTCGACATGGGCTTTATCCCCCAGGTTCGCCAGATCATCCGCCAGACTCCGCCGAAGAACGAACGCCAGACCCTGCTGTTCTCCGCGACCTTCACCGAAGATGTGATGAACCTGGCCAAGCAGTGGACCACGGACCCGGCGATCGTCGAGATCGAACCGGAAAACGTCGCCGGCGATACCGTCGAGCAGCACGTCTACGCCGTGGCCGGCAGCGACAAGTACAAGCTGCTGTACAACCTGATCGCGCAGAACGACTGGATCCGCGTGATGGTCTTCGCCAACCGCAAGGACGAAGTGCGGCGCATCGAGGAACGCCTGACCCGTGACGGCATCAGCGCCGCGCAGATGTCCGGCGACGTACCGCAGCACAAACGGATCAAGGTGCTGGAAGGCTTCCGCGAAGGCAGCATCCGCGTGCTGGTCGCCACCGACGTGGCCGGCCGCGGCATCCACGTCGACGCCATCAGCCACGTGATCAACTTCACCCTGCCGGAAACCCCGGACGACTACGTGCACCGCATCGGTCGTACCGGCCGCGCCGGCGCCAGCGGCACCTCGATCAGCTTTGCCGGTGAAGACGATGCCTACGCCCTGCCAGCCATCGAAGCCCTGATGGGCCGCAAGATCGCCTGCGAAATGCCGCCGGACGAGCTGCTCAAGCCGGTGCCGCGTAAGCATTAGGTTCAAGTTGTAGCGGCAAGCTATACGCTGCAAGCGAAGAGAAAAAGCGAAGCTCAATGGCTTCGCTTTTTTTATGGCTATTTTCCCGTTATGTATTGCTGCGCGCGGGCCGGCGATTCGTAGGGTGGGTTAGGCGTATAACCACGGACTATGCGTCGATGCTTAATCAGTTGCGCCGTAACCCACCGGCGGTGCTAGGCCGACCACCGCTTGGTGGGTTACGTGGCGCACAGCTCCCGCAGTTGCTAAACCATCCCGGTTCCGCGCCACTAACCCACCCTACGAAGCTGCCACCCCGTAGCCCGCCTGCAACGCATGATTGGAACATAGCCAAACATTAAGTCTCGATTGACTTCGAGATATCCCCATCCGCGCACTACACTCACTGCATGCATCAATCAGAGGCAGCGATACAGCTTCACCAAGCGGGGCAGGCCCGTCGCCCGAGCAGCCATAGCGCTCGACGCCACTCATCAGACGGATCCGATCATGGCCGACCACCAAGCACATGAACGCAAGCTGACGCTCAAGGTGGTCTATTACGGCCCGGCCTTGAGCGGCAAGACCACCAACCTGATGCAGCTGCACACCCTGCTCCGTCCGCAACGCAAGGGCGAACTGATGGTGTTGGAAACCCGCGACGACCGCACGCTGTTCTTCGACGTATTGCCCATCGGCTTGCGCAACGAGTCCGGTATAGACCTGCGCCTGAAGCTCTATACCGTGCCCGGCCAGGTGCAGCACGACAGCACCCGCAAGGCCGTGCTGTCGCGCGCCGACGGGGTGATATTCGTCGCCGACTCGCAGCCGGCGCAGCAGGACAACAACGCCAACGCCTTCGAGAACCTGGCGGATAACCTGCAAAAACTCGGCATGGATATCGAAACCCTGCCTTTGGTGGTGCAATTCAACAAACGCGACATCGCCAATGCGGTGGCCGAGCATGAGCTTCAGGCACGCTGGCGCGACACGCCCTGGGCGCCGCTGTGCATGGCCTCGGCGCTGGGCGGCCAGGGCGTGGTCGAGAGCTTTCGCCTGTTGCTCGAACGCCTGTACCCGAAGTTGGACGAGGAGTACCACCTGGCCGCCCAGGAAGGCATCAGCGCCGAGGATTTCGTCCGTCGTTTGAGCAGCATGGAGGGTGGCGATGCTTAGCTTCGAAGACGACCCGAGCCTCGGCGACCTGTTGCCAGTCGAGCGCCAGCAGCGTCTGCAGCAATTGTTGCAAGTACTGCTCGGCCGCCCGATTGCACTGACCGAACAGGCCGAGGCGGGCGCCGAAGCTGTCGAATTCAACCTGGAAACCCTCGCCTGGCTAAGCTGCCCAAGCGCCCCCGAACTGCAGGAGCCAGCGGCGCGACTGGTGGAGTTCGTGCTGTTCTATGTCGGCAAATACCGTCTGGCGGCCAATCTGCACCACGACACCACCGAAGCCAGCTTCGCCGAACTGCAGCGTCAGCACGCCGAACTGCAGGAATCCGAGGCGCGCTACCGGGCACTGTCCGCACAGCTGCAGAACCGCGTCAGCGAACAGGTCAAGGTCATCGAAACGACCCAGCAGCAGCTGTACGAAAGCGCCCGCTTGCGTGCCATCGGCCAACTCGCGGCCGGCGTCGCCCATGAAATCAACAACCCCATCGGCTTTATCGCCAGCAACCTGCGGGTCGCTGCCGACTACGTCCGTGAGCTGGCGGAAAAACTCCCCGAAGACCCGGCCACGACCTCGATGCTGGAAGACTTCCGCGCGTTGCTCAACGAGTCGGTGAGCGGCACCCAACGCATCGCCACCATAGTCGCCGACCTCAAGACCTTCTCCAATATCGACCAAAGCGATTTCGTCTCCTGCGACCTCAACGCCCTGATCACCAGCACCTGCCACCTGCTGCAGACCGAAAGCCAGCAGCCCCTGCAGATCGAACTGCGCCTCGGCGAGCTGCCGCAACTGGCCGGCTACCCCGCGAAGATCTCCCAGGCCACCTACAATGTGCTGGACAACGCCGCCAAAGCCATCGATGCCAAGGGCGCCGAAGGCAAGATCCGCATCACCAGCAACAGGGATGAACAAGGTCAGATTCAGGTGATAGTCGAGGACAACGGCTGCGGTATTGCCGCAGAACACATCCCCCACCTGTTCGACCCCTTCTTCACCACCCGTGACGTGGGCGCCGGCACCGGCCTGGGTCTAACCGTCGCCAGGGAGATCATGAACGCACACCAGGGCGAAATCCTGGTCAAAAGCCAACCCGGTAAAGGCACGCGTGTGACGTTGCGCTTTCTATGTCGCTAAGGAGTTTTCGTGGCAAAACGCTATGCATCGCTGTTCGTTGGTACGGACGCCCCCGGCGAAGGCCGTGAAAGCCCCGCCGACAGTCCGTACAGCCTGCTCTTGGTGGATGACGAACCCGGCATACTGGCGGCTTTGCGCCGCGTACTGCACCGCGAAAACTACCAATTGCACTTCGCCCGCAACGGTGTCGAAGCACTGAAAATCCTCGCCAGCGAACCCATCCATCTGATCATCAGCGACTTCATGATGCCGCAGATGAATGGCAGCGAACTGCTCAGCCAGGTGCGCGAACGCTGGCCGAACACCATCCGCATCATGCTCACCGGGCACGCCAATACCGAGGCGGTGATGGGCTCGATCCAGGGCGGCGCGGTCTACCGCTTCATTCTCAAACCCTGGAACGACGACGACCTGCGCCTGACCATCGCCCTGGCGCTCGAGCAATACGATCTGAAACAGCGCAACCAGGCGCTCGAACAGGAAAACCACAAGCAGCACCGCGACCTGGAAACCCTGGCCAAGCTCGGCGTCACCAACCGCAGCCAACTGGCGATGATGCTGCACAAGAAGGGCCTGCTCAACGCTCAGCAGATCCAGCAGCTGCACAAGGAAATGCGCACTCACAAAACCCCGGTGATGCGCCAGTTGATGCAACACGAGTGGATCGACAGCCGCAAAATCTACGACCTGCTGCGCAAGGACCTGATGCTCGAAGAAATCGACCTGCGCGAGTTTCAGGTCGATACGCCACTGCTGTCGTTGGTGCCTCAGGCGGTATGCACGCGGCAACTGGTGCTGCCGCTGCGAGTTATCGACAAACGCTTGCGCCTGGCGATGGCCGATCCCATGGACCAGGGATTGATCGAAGAACTCGCATTCATGACCGGCTTCAGCATCCACCCGCTGCTGTGCGAGCTGACCCAGTTGCAGGACAAGCTCAACGAAATCTTCGGCACGCCCGGCAACCGCCTCGATGACCTGGCGACCATAGTCGGCGACAGCGACCCCTATGAAGGCATCGAGATCGTCCTCGACGACGACGGCGAAAACGAGAACCTCGAGCAGCTGCTCGGCAGTTCCGAAGACCCGCCGGCGATTCGCCTGGTCAACGCGATCATCCTCGAAGCCCTGCGCCTGGGCGCCAGCGACATCCATATCCACCCACGGACGAAAAACGTGGTGGTGCGTTATCGCATCGATGGCGTGCTGCAGGACAAGATCCAGATCCCCAGCAACCTGCTGATGTCGCTGGTTT
>CAMPJN010000127.1 GCA_946886875.1 uncultured Pseudomonas sp. | reverse complement strand
AGGGTCAGCGATGTGTTGATCGAAGACGGCCAATTGCAGGGCCTGGTACTGGACAGCGGCGAGCAGTTGCTCAGCCGTCATGTGATCCTGGCCCTCGGCCACAGCTCGCGCGACACCTTCCGCATGCTGCATGGCCGTGGCGTGTACATGGAAGCCAAGCCGTTCTCGGTCGGCTTCCGCATCGAGCACCCGCAATCGCTGATCGACCGCGCGCGCCTGGGCAAATACGCCGGCCACCCCAAGCTCGGCGCCGCCGACTACAAACTGGTGCATCACGCCAAGAACGGCCGTTCGGTGTACAGCTTCTGCATGTGCCCGGGCGGCACCGTGGTCGCCGCCACCTCCGAGCCGCATCGGGTGGTGACCAACGGCATGAGCCAGTATTCGCGCAACGAGCGCAACGCCAACGCCGGCATAGTGGTCGGCATCACCCCGGAGCAGGACTTCCCCGGCGGCCCGCTGGCCGGAGTGGAATTGCAGGAGCGCCTGGAATCCCAGGCCTATCTGCTCGGAGGCAGTAACTATGAGGCGCCGGGGCAACTGGTTGGCGACTTTATCGCCGGCCGCCCCTCGACCGCCCTGGGCAGCGTCGAGCCGTCCTACAAGCCCGGGGTGAAGCTCGGCGACCTGGCCCTGGCCTTGCCGGACTTCGCTATCGAGGCGATCCGCGAGGCGCTGCCGGCCTTCGACAAGCAGATCAAGGGCTTCGCCCTGCACGACGCGGTACTCACCGGCATCGAAACGCGCACCTCTTCGCCGCTGCGTATCACCCGTGGTGCGGATATGCAGAGTTTGAACGTCAAAGGTCTGTACCCGGCTGGCGAAGGTGCGGGTTATGCCGGCGGCATTCTCTCTGCCGGGGTCGACGGTATTCGCGTGGCCGAGGCCCTGGCGCGGGATATGTTGGGGATTGCCGAAAGCTAATTCCTACATTCTGTCGGCATAACAAACCGGCGAGCTTGGCGGGCCACGGCGTTCCAGCTCTTCCTCAAGAAACTCGGCCAAAACCTGGGCGTTATTCAGCTGCGCATCACGGGCACTGAACAGCAGGGTCAAGACGCCCTGTTCGGCAGGCTGCAGCAGGCCCTGCCAATACTCGGGATGGCCCGCCAACTCGGCACGGTACTGCATGCGGAACGCCTCGAATGCTTCTGGCTCATGAGAGAACTGCCGACGCAGCTGTGTCGACGGGGCCACGTCCGGCAACCAGGCATCCAGTTGCAACTTTGCCTTGCTCAGCCCCCGCGGCCACAGGCGATCGACCAACACCCGTCGGCCATCAGTTGCCGAACTATCTTCGTACACCCGTTTGCACTGAATCATCTGCCTCCTCTCCTGGCGCCGCATCGGCAGCGCTGTGGTGCATCAAGCTAAACGCAAGTAACACAGGGTGGTACGGCCAGAACCATTGGGCCTGCGCTGCGGGTCGGCATAGGTTTCGACCTCAGCGAAGCCAGCTTTGCGCATCATCCCCGCCGAAGCGGCGTTCTCCTCGTGACGATCGATATAGATATCGCTGACGCCCTGCTCGCCCAGTTGCATCACCGCTTGCGCCAACAAACGCGAGCCCAGCCCCTGCCCCGCCACCGCCCGATGAGTGACGGCTTCGCAGATATAACCGTGCGGTTGGCCGCGACGCACCTCGGGTTGATAGCGTTCGCAGTGCCTGGATAGCTGATAGCTGACGAAGCCCAGCAACTCGCCCCCACGCTCAGCCAACACGGCCTGCACCGTGCCGTCGGCAATGCATCGCAGGTGGGCGATCACCTCATCTTGGGGTAGATGATTCCAGGGGTTGGGGCCGTGCTCGAAGATCAGCGCGCAGAGGTTATCGATGTCCCGAGCCTGTGCTTGGCGTATTTCGAAGTCGCTCATTTGTTCTCCCTTTTTCAGGAAACCCTCGGCTTTGGTAGCTCGGATGCAATCCGGGGCGGTGTTGGGTTGGCGGCAATTTCCCCGGATTGCATCCGGGCTACGGGCCTGTCCGCCACCGTCGAGACTTCGAACCGTGGCTCGGCGCGGCGCGCCATGATGGGTTACGCCGCGCCTAAATGGATGACTTGCACGAACACTCTGTTGGCGGCTAACCCATCCTACGGAGCTGTTGATTCATTTCGGGAGCGATTTTGTGCCGAACATCGTCCCGGATTTCATCCGGGCTACAGGCCTGCGGTAGGCAAAGCGCCCGGCAGCGGCTCGCCACGTTCGGCGCAGGCGGCGATGGTTGTGATCAATGGGGCGAGGTCAAAGCCTTGGGCCTTGAGCCAGCTGTCGTCGTAGTAGCTGCCGGCGTAGCGCTCGCCGCCGTCGCAGAGAATCGCCACCACCGAGCCGGATTCGCCGGCCGCGACCATACGCTGGGCGACCAGCAGCGCGCCTATCAGGTTGGTGCCGCTGGAACCGCCGACACGCCGGCCCAGGCGCTGCGCCAGGTAATGCATAGCGGCCAGGGACAGGGCATCCGGCACCTTGCACATGGCATCGATCACCGACGGCAAAAAGGACGCCTCGACCCGCGGCCGGCCGATGCCTTCGATACGCGAGCCGCAATCCAGGGTCAGGCTGGCGTCGCCGCTGCGGTAGTAATCGAAGAACACCGAACGCTCGGCATCGGCGCACAGCACCCGGGTGCTATGGCGGCGGTAGCGCACGTAACGCCCCAGGGTCGCCAGAGTGCCGCCAGTGCCGGGGCTAGAAACCAACCAGCTCGGTTCGGGGAAACGTTCGCTGCGCAGCTGCTGGAAGATCGACTCGGCAATATTGTTGTTGGCGCGCCAGTCGGTGGCGCGCTCGGCGTAGGTGAACTGATCCATAAAGTGGCCGCCGCTCTCGCGGGCCAAGCGTTCGGATTCCGCATAGATCTGCGTCGGGTCGTCGACCAGATGGCTCTGCCCGCCATAGAAGGCGATCTGCGCGATCTTCTCTTTCGAGGTGCTGGCCGGCATCACCGCGATAAAGCGCAGGCCGAGCAGACGGGCAAAGTAGGCTTCGGAAATCGCCGTGGAGCCACTGGACGCCTCGATCACTGGCGCGTCGGGTTTGAGCCAGCCGTTACACAGGGCGTAGAGAAACAGCGAACGGGCCAAACGATGCTTGAGGCTGCCGGTGGGGTGGCTGGACTCATCCTTGAAATACAGCTCGATACCCGGCAGACCGGGCAGCTCCAGGGGAATCAGATGGGTATCGGCGCTGCGCTGGAAATCCGCTTCGATAATGCGGATCGCCTCGCGCGCCCAGGTTCTTGCATCGTTCATGTCATCTCCTCAATCGAGCACGCCGACCGGCAGCGGCGGCGCGACGCGCCATTGGCTCAACGCCACCCCGACGAAGACCAGTGCGGCGGCCAGCATCTGCGGGCCGTTCAGCCGTTCGCCGAGCAGCAGCACGGCGAACAACAGAGTGAATAGTGGAACCAGGTTGGTAAAGCCCGAGGCCTGACTGGCCGGCAGGCGACTGACGCCGAAGTTATAGAGCCCGTATGCGCCGACAGTGACCAGCACGCCCAGATACGCCACCGCCGCCAGGCCCGCCGGGCTGACCTGCGCTGGCAATGGTTCGTCGAGCAGCGCCAGCGGCAGAAAGAACAGGGTGCCGACAAAGGCCACTATGGCCGTCAGTAGAAAAGCCGAATAACGCGCCGACAGATGCTTGAGCATTAGGGTGTAGCCCATGGCGCAGAGCATGGCGAGCAACTCGAAGAAATTGCCCAGCAGGGGATTGGCCGCGTGCTCGTCGGCGTTGCCGGCCAGGCTCAGCCAGACGACGCCGATCATGGCGATGAAAAAACCCATCAGAGTGGTGCGGGTGATGCGCTCGCGCAAAAAGACAAAGGCACCGATCGCCACCAATAACGGCAATAGCGCCGAGACCATACCAGCCTGGGAAGCGCTGGTGTTCTGCAGCGCCAAGGCTTCGAAGAGGAAGTACAGACAGGGTTCGCAGGCCGCCAGGCCGAGCAGGTATTTCCAGTCACCCTGGCGGTACTGCATGCGCCCCCGCCAGCGCCAAGCCAGCAGGAATACCAGACTGCCCAGGGCCATACGGCCGAAGATCACCCACATTGCGGGTAGCTCGGCGAAGGCCACTTTCAGGGCGATAAAGGAACTGCCCCACAGCGCCATCGCCACCACCAGGCAGATCACTGCCACCCCGCTGCCCTGCCTTTGCATACATGCCCCCTGCAAAACGGCAGTGTAGGCAGGGCTGGGCAGGGATAACAGATACAGTCGGGCGCGCGAACTGTGTGGTTGGTTGCAGCAAATGGGAAAACGCGTCAACCGTTCCCGGATTTCATCCGGGCTATGGGAGCAGCTGATCGTTCCCACGTGGACGGTTCGGCGCCTTGATGCGGGAACGATCAAAGTCACCCAACGGTAGCCCGGGTTGAGCGCAGCGATACCCGGGTATCGGCGCCCTGGGTATCGCTGCGCTCAACCCAGGCTACGTGCTGCGCGTTGCTCTTGCCGTGTGGCGGTCGAATACACCGTTTGATCCAACCATGATCGGCAAAAACATTTGCGCAGGAACATAGGATCTACATCATCGCGGCCAAGGCCGCTGCTACGGAACGGCGCTGTTCTGTAGGCCGGATAAGCCTTGGCGCAATCCGGGGTTAGGCACCCGGATTGCGCTGCGTTTATTAGGGCTAGGGGATTGTGGTCTTATTGCTCCCAGGGCCGGCCGCTGGTTTTGTCGCTAAGGCGTAGTTTTTGCTGCAAGGCGGCCTTGGCCAGCATATGGGCGCTGACCGGGGCGGTGATGAAGAGGAACAGGGTGATCAGCAGTTCATGCAGGCTCAGGCCATCGCCCTGGGTGCTGAAGTAGATCAAGGAGGCGATGACCATGCCGCCAACCCCCAGGGTGGTCGACTTGGTCGGACCGTGCAGGCGCATGAAGAAATCCGGTAAGCGATACAGGCCGATAGCCCCGACCAGGGCGAACAGGCTACCGAGCAGCAGAAACAGCGCGACCAGACCTTCGATCAGATAATCCATGCAGTCGTCCTCATTCGATGATGTCGCCGCGCAGCAAGTATTTCGCCACCGCCACTGTGCCGATAAAGCCCATTATCGCGATCAGCAGCGCCGCCTCCAGATACAGGTCGGTGTTGAGCCAGATGCCCAATAAAATGATCAGGGCGATGGCATTGATGTAGAGGGTATCCAGAGCAAGAATCCGGTCCGGCATATCCGGCCCCTCGATCAGGCGAGCCACGGTCAACACCAGGGCCAGGCCCATGATCGCCAGGCACAGCGGAATCACGTAGGCGAGCATGTAAATACCTCCAGCAGCGGCGCTTCGTAGCGGCTTTTGATCTCGGCAATCAGCGCGTCTTCGTCGGCCACGTCCAGGCTATGCACCAACAGGGTTTTACGGTCATCGCTCAAGTCGGCGGAGACCGTGCCCGGGGTCAGGGATATCACACTGGCCAGCATGGTCAGGGCCAGGTCGTCTTCGAGCAGCATGGGTATCTCGACGAAGGCCGGGCGCAAACGCTCGACCGGGCCGAGAATCAGCTTGGCCACCTGCAGATTGGCGACGACGATGTCGCCCAGCACACGCAGCAGGAACAGGCACAGTTTGACTGGCCGATAAACCCGCGGCGGGGTGATCCAGAACAGCTGGGTCAGCAAGGGGATCAACCACCCCAGCAGCGCGCCGAGCAGCCACTGGCCGAGGCTGGAACTGTTGACCAGCAGCATCCATACGAACAGCAGACACAGGCTGAGCAGTGGGTGGGGTAACCAGCGGCGGGGCTTCATGGCGCACCTCCCGGAAGCAGAATTTGCCGGTACGCCTGCAGGTCGTGCAGTTGCGCGACCGTGGCGTCGATGTACTGCAACAGCGGCGCTGCCATGCCGACCAATGTCGGGCTGAGCAGGAGCAAACCGACGCAGGCCAGCAGCCGGCCGTAATCCAGTTCTGCGCTGTCCAGTTGGCTCACGCCGACGCGCCAGAACAGTGTGCTGCCGGCGCGGCTGAGGGCGATCAGGGTGATCAGGCTGCTGACCAACACCACCGGCCAGAGAAACAGCGCCTGCCAGCCCGGCTCGACCGCGCGCAGCAACAGCAACTTGCCGATAAACCCGGAGAGTGGCGGCATCCCCGCCACCGCGATGGAGCCGATAAAGAACAGGCCGCCGAGCAGGTTGGGGTTCTGCAACGCCGCGCCCTGGATCAACTGACTCTGCTTGACCCCGCGTTGGCGAGCGATCAAATCGGCAAGGAGGAACAGACCGCCCGCCACCCAGGTGCTGTGGATCAGGTAGTACAAGGCCGCCGACAGCGCTTGCGGGGTGCCGACTGCGATACCGGCAAGCAAGGTGCCGACCGACAGCACCACCAGATAAGCCAACAGGCCATGCAGGGTGCCGGCCGCCAGAGCACCTATAGCGCCCAGAGCAATGGTCGCCAGGGCCAGGGGCCAGAGCCAGTCATCGGCCATATTGGCCAGGCTGCCAGCGTCGTCGCCGAAAATCAGCGTGTACACGCGCAGGATCGAATAGAGCCCGATCTTGGTCATGATCGCGAACAGCGCCGCCACTGGCGCGGTGGCCGAGGCATAAGCCTTGGGCAGCCAGAAATACAGCGGCAGGAACGCCGCCTTCAAACCGAACACCACCAGCAACATCAGCCCGGCGGCACCCAGCAACGGCGCCTGATCGGCACTGGCTGCGGCGACCCGCACCGCCAGATCGGACATATTCAGGGTGCCGGTGATGCCGTAGAGCACGCCGACCGCAATCAGAAACAAGGCCGAACCCAGCAGGTTGAGCACCACGTAATGCAAACCGGCACGCACCCGCTCGACTCCGCCGCCGTGCAGCAGCAACGAGTAGGAGGCGATCAGCAGAATCTCGAAAAACACGAACAGGTTGAACAGATCACCGGTGAGAAAGGCGCCGTTGATCCCCATCAGCTGGAACTGGAACAGGGCATGGAAGTTGCGCCCGCGCTCGTCGTCGCCGCGCACCGCGTAGAGCAGCGCGAACAGCGCCAGCACCGCGGTCACCGTGAGCATCAATGCGCTCAAGCGGTCGAGCAGCAGGACGATACCGAACGGCGCCTGCCAATTACCGGCGGCGTACACCAGCAGCTCACCGCGGTCGGCATACGCCATCAACCACAGGCTCAGCGGCACCAGCACGGCCGTGGCGGTCAGGGAGAGCGCACGCTTGAGCGGCAAGTTCACCCGCGCGCCGAACAGCAGCAGGCTGCCGACAAACATCGGCAACAGGATCGGCAGGATTACAGCGTGATTCATCGGGCGGGCTCCTGGCCATCGACGTGGTCGGTTTGCGTCTCGCCGACGCTGCGCAGGGCCAACACCACGACGAAGGCGGTCATGGCGAAACCGATGACGATGGCCGTCAGCACCAGAGCCTGGGGTAGCGGATCGCCGTATTCGGCGCTCTGGCCGATGACCGAAGGCATGCCGGTTTGCAGGCGGCCCATGGCGAACAGGAACAGATTGACCGCGTAGGAGATCAGGGTCAGGCCCATGACCACCGGAAAGGTCCGTGCACGCAGCAGCAAATAGACGCCGCTGGCGGTGAGAATGCCCAAGGTGATGGCAAACAGTGCTTCCATGTCAGAGTACCTCTTGTCCGGGCTTTTCCTGGGTCAACTTGCCCAGGTTGGCGAGAATCAGCAGGGTCGCCCCGACCACCGTCAGGTAGACGCCCAGATCGAAAAGCATGGCAGTGGCCAACTCGACATCGCCCACCAGGGGGATATCGAAGTGGCCAAAGGCCGAGGTCAAAAAGGGTTTGTCGAACAACCAGCTGCCGACGCCCGTCAGGCCCGCGATCAACACACCAGCGCCAGCCAGGCGGTGGTAGTTGAGCGGCAACCGCGACTGGGTCCACTGCACGCCGCTGGCGACGTATTGCAGGATCAGCGCCACCGCGGTGATCAGGCCGGCGATAAAGCCGCCGCCCGGCAGGTTGTGGCCGCGCAAGAAGATGAACACCGAGACCAGCAAAGCCATCGGCAGCAACACCCGTGACAAGGTGGCGAGAATCAGCGGATGACGATCGCGCGCCCAACTGCGGCCCTGGGCGTCGGTATTCGGCTGAGCCAGGCGCAGGCCGTGGAGCATGGCGTAGATCCCCACGCCGGCGATCGCCAGCACGGTGATTTCGCCGAGGGTGTCGAAGCCGCGGAAGTCCACCAGAATCACATTGACCACATTGTGGCCGCCGCCACCGGGGACGCTGTTGGCCAGGAAGAAATGGGAAATGCTGTCGTAAGGTCGGGTCAGCACCGCGAACACCAGCATCGCCACCATCACCCCGCTGCCCACCGCCAGGACGAAATCGCGCAGGCCGCGG
The DNA here is from genome assembly GCA_946886875.1 of uncultured Pseudomonas sp. The sequence continues at coordinate 1,215 of CAMPJN010000127.1, read as the reverse complement.
ATGCTGCTCGATTCGCTGCGGGTTTGCGCCGGCAGGAAGAACAGCGCCAGCATCAGCAGAATGATGGTCACCACCTCGACCGACAGCTGGGTCAGCGCCAGGTCCGGTGCCGAGTAACGGGCGAAGGCCAATGCCACCATCAAGCCGACCACGCTGAGCATCAGCAGCGCCACCAGGCGCTGGCGATGGAACACCACAGTGACCATTGCCGACAACGCCAGAATCACCAATCCCAAGGCGGTAATGCCATCGATCGGGCTCAAGGCCAGCGGCCCGTCGACTTGCGGCAAGCCGCCCAGGGCCAGGGTCACCACCACCAACGCGGCGCCCAGCAGAAGCGCCAGGTAATGCTGCAGCGAGCCGTTCTCCAAGGTATCGGTCACGGCCACGCAGCAGCGCACCAGAACCTTCACCCCGCGTTCGAAGACCAGCTTGGCGTCCATCGTCGGCAAGCCGGCGTACCAGCGGAACAGCGGCTTGCGGAAGGTGTAGACCAGTATCCCGCCGAACAAGGCGATGAAACTCATCATCAACGGCAGATTGAAGCCATGCCAGATCGACAGGCTGTAAGTCGGCAGCTCCCCACCCAGGGTCGCGCTCGCCGCCACCGCCAACAGCGGAGCCACGGTGAACGCCGGCACTATGCCCACCAGCAGGCAGAGGAATACCAGGATCTCCACCGGCACCTTCATATAGCGCGGCGGCTCATGGGGCGGGAATTTCGGCAGGTTGATCGGCTCGCCGTTGAAAAACACGTCATGGATGAAGCGCAGCGAATAGGCCACCGAGAACACCCCGGCCAGGGTCGCCGCAGCCGGAATCACCCAATTGAAGCTGCCCAACAGGTGCTGATTGAGGGTCTCACTGAAAAACATTTCCTTGCTCAGGAAGCCATTGAGCAACGGCACCCCGGCCATCGCCGAGGCCGCCACCATGGCCAGCACCGCGGTATGCGGCATGTACTTCCACATGCCGTTGATGCGCCGCATATCGCGGCTGCCGGTCTCGTGGTCGATGATTCCCGCGGCCATGAACAACGAGGCCTTGAAGGTGGCGTGGTTGATGATGTGAAACACCGCCGCCACCGCCGCCAGGCGCGTGTCCAGGCCGAACAGCAGAGTGATAAGGCCCAGGTGGCTGATGGTTGAGTAGGCCAACAGGCCTTTCAGGTCATGCTGGAACAGCGCCATGCCGGCGCCCACCAGCAGCGTCACC
>CAMPJN010000126.1 GCA_946886875.1 uncultured Pseudomonas sp. | reverse complement strand
TTGACGTCGACGCAGCGCACATCGACGAAGCCGGCGCGGCGCAGCCACAACTCCAGCGCCGGTACCGAGGGCAGGAACCAGACGTTGCGCATCTGCGCATAGCGGTCCTCGGGCACCAGCACCTGCTGGGCATCGCCTTCCACCACCAGGGTTTCCAGCACCAGTTCGCCGTCCTTGACCAGGCAGTCCTTGAGATCGATCAGGTGATCGATGGGCGAGCGACGGTGATAGAGCACGCCCATGGAAAACACCGTATCGAAGCCTTGCAGCTTGCCGGGGAGTTCCTCGAAGGCCAGCGGCAGGTGCCAGGCGGGCAGGTCGGGCAGGTAGTTCTTCATCGCCAGGAACTGGCAGAGGAACAGCCAGTTGGGGTCGATGCCGACCACGCTATCGGCTCCTGCGCCGAGCATGCGCCACATGTAGTAGCCATTGCCGCAGCCGACATCCAGCACGCGTTTGCCGGTCAGGTCGAGATAGGGGGCGACGCGCTGCCATTTCCAATCCGAACGCCACTCGGTATCCACATGCACGCCGAACAGCTCGAAGGGGCCTTTGCGCCAGGGAATCAGCCCTTGCAGTGCGCTTTTCAGCTCGGCACGGGTTGCCTCATCGCAGGGGCCACTAAAGGTGAAAGCATCGAGCAGCTCCAGTTGTTCGACGTGCAGCGCCGGCAACGCCTGCACCGCGCCGTACCAGCGCTGTAGGTCGCCATGACCGATGGCCAGCTTGGTATCTATTTGCCCCGGCAGGCCTGCGGCCCAGTCCTGCAGCGGGGTGCCTGCCAGCTGCGCTTGCAGGGCATCGAGGTCGAGACGGCTGATCATGGCAGGGCAATCAAAGAGGCGAAATTAAGGCACTGGAACCAGGGCAATACCTTGCTGAAACCGGCGGCGAGCAGACGTTCGCGGTGCTGCTCCAGGCTGTCGGGCAGCATGACCTTCTCGATGGCGCTGCGCTTCTGGGCAATTTCCAGTTCGCTATAACCATTGGCGCGTTTGAAGGCGATATGCAGATCGTTCAGCAGCTCGTGTTGCTCGGCGTCCTCGAAACGCAGCTTCTCCGAGAGGATCAGCGCGCCGCCCGGTAACAAGGCCTGACGAATCCGGGTCAGCAGTTCGAGACGTTGCTCGGGGCGGATAAATTGCAGAGTGAAGTTCAACGCCACCAGGGACGCCGGTTGCAGCTCCAGGCTAAGGATATCGGCCTCGATCACTTCGACCGGCAGCAGCTCCTGGAACATCGAGTCCTGGGCATGCAGGTATTCGCGGCAGCGTTCGACCATGGCGCTGGAGTTGTCCACCGCAATCACCCGGCAGTCTTCGATCTGCACGTGGCGGCGTAGCGCCTGGGTCACCGCGCCCAGGGAGCTGCCCAGGTCATACAGCAGGCTGTGCGGCTGGGCGAACTGCCCGGCCAGTACGCCGATATTCTCGACTATGGTCGGGTAACCGGGCACCGAGCGCTTGATCATGTCCGGGAACACCCGCACCACGTCTTCGTTGAAGGCGAAGTCGGGCACCTGGGGCAAGGGCTGGGCAAACAGGCGGTCGGGTTGCTTGGTCACGTTGGCGGCGCACTGGTCGGGAGGGCCGGCAATTTTAGCGGGAAAGTCGCGCAACGACGACTGCTTGTCGCGTTCTGCTTGCGTTCGACGCCAGCGCTTACTTTCTCAACTGATCGGAAAAGAACTCGCCAGCACCCTGCAACGGCCCGAGCGGATTGCGTTTGACCTCAAAGCGCCGGATGTTCGGCTCGCCATTGCTGACTTTGTGCACCAGCGTGTCGTCCACCAGCACGAAAACCGCGCGGAAGACCCAGCCCTGCAATTCGCGTTTCTTGCGAAAGTTGAAGGCGTCGGCCCAGAAATTACCGACCCGCTGGGTGTCGGTCTTGTTGAACTCGAACGAGTAACCCACGCAACGGTCCTTGGCCTCCAGGCACCGCAGCAGGCCATCGGGTAGATACTCGATGGGAACGTTCGGCTGCACGAACATCAGACGCAGGTCGATAAAAGAGAGCATCTTGCCGTTGCCTTCGGCCAGTGGGTCGAAGCCCAGGGCGAAGAGTTCGGAACGAGTGGTCATCCCGGGTTTGGCCTGGGAATAACGTATTTCCGCATCGAGGTAGTCATCGAAAGGGGACAGTGCTTCCTCCCGTTCGCTGGGGAGCAGACTGCTACAACCCGATAACCATGCAAGCATGAGGAGCAGGCCGACTGCATGCCTAATATCCATCATGTTGTTTTCCTGAGTTGTGTATGTCTACTTGCTATAGCCCATTTATTGCCCCCGCGCTTGTTCGATGGGATGACGACCGAGCGAGCGGTCCGCCGGAGCGATTTAGCGGCGTCGCCAAAGCGAACGAGGAACTCGCGAAATAACTGGCTCCTAGCGCACTTCGATGGCGCAATCGAAGGTTTTTGCTGGCGCTACCTCGGTTTCCCAGGGCCGTTGGTAGGTCAGCTGCAGATTGCCTGCGCCAGCCTGTTTGACCTTGAAACGCCAAGTCGACAGGCCGGCGCTGCCCACCAGCCCGCTATCTTCGGGGTTGCTGTAAACCTCCGGGCCAAGGCGCTCGAGCACCGCGTCGGCGTCATCGCGCAGCACCCAACGAAAGCCGGTAGTGGGATTGCTTGGCAGTGTCAGCAGCAGGGACTGGCCATTGCCAAGGCTTAGCGGACATTGACTTTGTTGTTGCAAGGTCAGGCTGTCTGGGCTGTGGGCGCAGCCGCTCAGCAATGCCAAGCCTAGGGTTGGCAGCAAGCGTAAGGTGGTCATCGGCGGCTCCTGTGATTGATGAAGGGGATCTGGGCTAAGAGCTGAAGGGTATCCCTTTGATGCCGTGGCGAAGCGTTTGTTGAAGCGAAAAATACTGCCCGGCGCTATGTGCGCCTGAGAGTCTGGCAGGGTTGGCCGCTCCCAGCATAATCGCTGCATACTGCCACGCTTGACCGGGGTTACCCCACCTCAGGAGGCCAGTTGCTCGGCGAACGACATATGCAGGCGCAGCAGGTGCTCCTCGATCGGCGGGCTGAGCAGGGCGAAGCAATCGCTGGGCGCCAGGCGTACCTGGGGCGCATCGATCAGATCGTTTTGCAGGCGCTGCAGCAGGCTATTCAGCGGCTCGGGTTGCTCGGCATGCTGCAGGCGTTGGCAGAGCAGATGCATCTGCATCTTCAGCCCAGCCGGGCAGCGCGTGTAGTTGGCTGCACGTACCGCCAGCCCGCGCAGGCGCGCCAGATCCTCGAGGGTGTGACAAGCCGCGGCAATCCCCTGCAGCTGTGGCTTGTCCGTCAGGCGCAGGCGATCTTCCAGCTGTTCGATAACGATCAGCAATGCTTCGATCATCTGGCAATGCGCCTCGAAATCCGCCGGCTTGCGCCTTAGTTGCGGCCAATCCTGATGCAGCGGCGCCAATTGCAGGCTTTCCCCCGGCCAATTCAGCCACAGCTGGTCGAGTTCGCGAGCGAGGGCATTGCGCTGGCTGACGCTGGCGATGTCCTGCTGTGCACCGAGGCCACGATGCTTTTGCACGGCCGGCAACAATTCCAGGGCGCGCTGCAAAGTGGCGCATTGCAATTGGCTTAGGGTATGTCGATGACGGTGTGCGGCACGTCGGGTGAGCCATTGGCCGAGGACGAAAAGCGCCAAGGCCAGGCCCAAGGCGATGCTGAGTTCCATCTAGTGTTCCTTGCGGGCGGTACAGGCGTTTTGGATTAGCAACTCTCCTGCCAGTTAGCCAATGCGCGGAAATAGGGCGTCTCGGCACTTGCATGAGCGCCGCGTCGCCCCCTTTTCGTGCGCTAATTTTTGCCTGCGTCCGTTTTGGTGCGTTGGCGGCTAAATGCTGGCCATTTGTCGAGCGGGCTGCTGTTTTTTGCAACAAAGAGTTAAAGTTCGGTTATACGCACTCCCGGTTGTCGCCATGCTCAAAGCCCGCCTGCTGCACCTTGACCACCAGGCTCACGAACACACCCACGATCACCATCAGCTGGTGTTGTCGCTGTCCGGTCGCGCGGAATTCGAGGTCAATGGTCGCGGTGGCGAGGTATGTCGCATGCGCGCCTGTTTGGTGCCCGGCGATGCCGATCACCAGTTCGCCGGTATCGGCGACAACCGCATCCTGATCATCGCCCTCAATGAGCAGGGCACCTCCAGCGAAGACCTGGAGCTGCTCACCCATCTGTTCGAGACCCCGCGTTACCCGCAGCTGGACGTGGATTTCCAGCACCTGCTCAGCTATGCCGGTGCCGAGCTCGAGCGTTACGGCAGCGATCCGATGTTGGCGCGCTCGCTTGGCGGCGTGTTGTTGCGCGCCCTGCACCTGCGTTTGTTCGGCGAGCAGGCGCAACGGGTTACCGGGCCGCTGGATCTGGAACGGCTCGATGCGTTTATCCTGGAAAATCTGGCGCGGCGCATCAGCGTCGCCGAACTGGCCCAGGTGGCGTGCCTCAGCCCCAGCCACTTTCATGCCCAGTTCAAGGACAGCGTCGGTCTCACTCCACATCAATACCTGCTGAAATCCCGTCTCGATCTTGCCGCCCGTCTGCTCCGCGAAAGTGGCATGCCGCTGATCCGCATCGCCGAAGAGTGCGGTTTCTCCAGCCAGAGCGCTTTGACCAATTCGATGCGCCGCTACCTTGGCCTGACGCCCAAACGCCTGCGCCGCGCGGACTGACCTTCGCCTTAACCGTTCGGCAACTCAGACGACTATGCCGGCCCCATGTTTTAGAACACTTCAATTCTCGTTGGCGATCCAAAAAGTGACCTGCAGCGACTCGCCGGCTAATCTGCATGGCACTGACGTATGAAGTCGCCACGCTGACGGGCTCCTTAAGCTCACCGCATGGCTAGCGTCGAACTCGAGCAAACAAGCATGACTCATGATTTTCTGAAGCCGTTGCGTCTGGCCGTGGCCAGTTTCTGCTGGCTTGCCAGCTCTGCGCTATCGGCAGCCAGCCTGCACGCCGAGTTGGTCGATCAACAGGGCCAGCCGCTGCGCGATGCGCTGTTGACGTTGCGCGGGCCGTTAGCTGACGACGCCGTGCAGCAAACCGCGGTGATGGACCAGGTGACGCGGCAGTTCAATCCCCGCGTACTGGCGGTGCGCACGGGCACCGCGGTGACCTTTCCCAACAGCGACAATATTCGCCATCACGTTTACTCCTTCTCGCCGGTCAAGCGTTTCGAGCTGCGCTTGTATCAGGGCACCCCGAGCGAACCGGTGATATTCGACAAGCCGGGAGTGGTGGTGCTGGGCTGCAATATCCATGATTGGATGGTCGGCTATGTGTATGTGACCGATGACCCCTGGTTCGCCGTGGCGGACGAGCAGGGCAAGGTCGCGTTCGATGCATTGCCGGCGGGGCGTTACGCGGCCAGCCTGTGGCACCCGCAGGTGCCCGATTTGCTGCCACAGCCGGCGGGCGAGGTGCAGGTCGGTACGGCCGAGGTGCGTCAGCGTTTCGTCGTGGCATTGCGCGTCGCCCCGGCGCCGACGCTCAGCGAACCGAGCAGCGCATTTGGCGATGCTTTCAAGAAAGCCGTCGATGCTACGCAATAGTTTTCAAGCGCGTATCGCCAGCGTTCTGATCCTGCTGCTGTCGGTGGTGGTCTGTGCCTTGTATTTCGCCGTGCAGACCGCCACCAATGCGGCGGTGCGTAGCCAGGCGCGCGAACAGCTGGATGTCGGTAGCCTGGTTTTTCAGCAGTTGCTCGATGTACGTGGCCGCCAATTGCTCGACGCCGTGCAGGTACTGGCCGCCGACTTCGGCTTCAAGGCGGCGGTAGCCAGCGGCGACAACGCGACCATTCGCTCGGCATTGGCCAATCACGGTGCACGGATCAAAGCCGATGCGGTGATGATGCTGGGTTTGGATGGGCGCCTGGAGATCAGCACCGATCCGCAGATCCAAGGGCAAACGGCGCAGCGCCTGAGTGTGGAAGCCATGCGGCGTCAGCGCGAAGGCGTGCAGATTTTCCTGATGCCGATTGACGACGGCATCTACCTGCTGGTGCAAACCACGATTGCCGCACCCTTGCCGATCGCCCGGGTAATGATGGGCTTTGAAGTGGATCAGCGTTTTGCCGCGGAGTTGCGCGAGCTGACCCATCTCGACCTGACGCTGGTGGCGACCCAGGACGGCGTCGCCGAAACCTGGATCAGCACCTTGCCCGACAAACCCCGCGAGCAACTGCAGCAGGACATGGCGGCTGCGGTCGTGCCCGCCGACGGCGAGCAGCGCTTGGCCGGCGAACGCTATCTGGGCCAGCGTCTGCTGTTGGCCAGTGGCGAAGGATTCGCCGTGCGAGCGCTGCTGCACAAGTCGCTCAGCCAGGCACGGGAGGCATTCGCACCGCTGGATCGCGACATCCTGTTGATCGCCTTGGTGGCGCTGCTGGCGTCCCTGGGCGGCGCGCTGCTGCTGGCGCGGACTATCTCCAAACCGGTGCAGCGGCTCGCCTCCGCCACCGAGCGGATCGGCCTGGGCGACTATGATGTGCCGCTGGAGTTGGATCGCGACGATGAACTCGGCAGCCTGGCCAAATCGGTCAAGGCGATGCAGCAGGGCATTGCAGAACGCGAGCGCCAACTGGCGCATAACGCCTTGCATGACGGCCTGACCGGCCTGCCCAATCGCACCCTGGCGCTCGAACGACTGAGCACTGCGATCACCGCGCGGCGGCCCGTGGCGCTGTTGTATATCGGTATCGGTAATCTGCGTGCGATCAAAGACAGTTACGGCGCGGCAGCGGGCGATCTGGCCGTTCAGCAACTCGGCCGGCAATTGCAGGCCGGCCTGCGTCCCGGCGATAGCCTGGCCCATCTGCTGCTCGACGAGTTCCTCCTGCAATTGGACGGCTGCGACAGCGATACCGCCGTGGCGGTGGCGGACCGCATTTTGCGTGCCCTACTCACACCGCTGTCGGTCGGCAACAACGAGGTACAGGTGGAATGTCTGATCGGCATCAGCGCCTTTCCGGCCGATGGCGACACTCCGGACGATCTGTTGCGCCGCGCCGGTATCGCCATGCGCGACGCCGAGCAACTGCCGGGGCGTCTGCAGGTTTATCAGCAGGGCCGCGACGCCGCCCATCAGCGCCAGATCCGGCTGATTCGCGATCTGTATCGCGCAGCGGAAAATGGCGAGTTGCTCCTGCATTACCAGCCCAAGCTGGATATACGCAGGGTCAAAGTGCTGCAGGCCGAGGCTTTGCTGCGCTGGCAACATCCGGAGCTGGGCATGGTTTCGCCGGGTGAGTTCATTCCGCTTGCCGAGCGCACCGGCAGTATTCAGTTGCTCACCGCCTGGGTCATCGAAGAAGTATTGCGGCAATTGCGCGAATGGACCGCGCGCGGTTTGCAGGTGCAGATGTCGCTGAATATCTCCACCGAGGATCTGATCGACCCGCAGTTGCCGACCCGGGTGCGACAACTGCTGGCGCGTTATCAGGTGGCGCCGACGCAATTGATTTTCGAGATCACCGAGAGCGGGGTGATGCTCAATCCCGCCGTTGCCCTGCAGGTGTTGCACGGGTTGCATGATTGCGGCATCAGCCTGTCGGTGGATGATTTCGGTACGGGCTATTCCTCGCTGACCCAGCTCAAACGGATGCCGGTGCAGGAATTGAAGATCGATCAGTCCTTTATCCGCGACCTCGACGAAGCCAGCGAAGACTCGGTGATCGTCCGTTCGACCATCGAAATGAGTCACAGTCTGGGCCTCAAGGTGGTAGCCGAGGGCGTCGAATACCAGCGTAGCCTGCAGCTGTTGCGAGGCTGGCAATGCGATACCGCCCAAGGCTATTTGATCAGCCGGCCCCTGGCGGCGCAGGCCTTCGAAAACTGGATGGCGCAGCCGCTGAGCCTGTCCTTGAACATGGAGCGACCATGATGGGCTGGCTAAAATCAATTGCGGCCGTTCTGCTGGTCATGCTGCCGAGCCTGGTGGCGGCCGATGGTCGTCTGCTCGCCACGGGCGGCGCGAGCAGCCTCGAGGGCGCCGCGGGCGGTGGTATCACCCCTTGGGCGGTGCTGTCCGGTTATGGCGAGCGGGGCGAGTGGGGCGCCACGGCGTTTGCCACCCGGGTGGAAACCGGCGATTACCGGCTCGATGCAGCGGGGGTTGCGGCCGCTTTCGACAACCGGGTGGAGCTGTCCTATGCGCGACAACGCTTCGACCTGGGCAACCTGGCGCGGGGGCTCGCTTTGCCGGAAAACAGCCTGAGTCAGGATGTCTTCGGCATCAAGCTGCGCCTGTTCGGCGATCTGATCTACGAGCGCCTGCCTCAGGTCTCTCTGGGCTTGCAGCACAAGCGGCAGAAGGACTTTCTTATCCCCGGCCTGGTGGGCGCCCAACGCAGCGAAGATACCGAGGGTTATCTCAACGCCAGTCGGCTGATCCTCGGTGGTGCCTTCGGCTACAACCTGTTGCTCAACGCCGGGGTGCGCTATAGCCGGGCCAATGAGTTGGGGCTGCTGGGCTTCGGCGGCGATCGCCGCGACAGGCACTCGTTATTGCAAGAAGGCTCGTTGGCGGTGCTGTTCAACCCGCGTTGGGTGCTGGGCGTGGAGTACCGCGAGAAGCCGGACAACCTGAGCTTTGCCGGCGAAAGCGACTGGTCCGATCTGTTTCTCGGCTACTTTCCCAACAAACACCTGGCCGTGGTGGTGGCGTACGCGCGTCTGGGCAGCATCGCCGGTCTCGATCACCAGGACGGCGCCTACCTGTCCGTGCAGGGGAGTTTCTGAGCATGCGTATCGCACTGTTGGCCGCATTCTTGAGCCTGTTGGCCTGCGCGCAGCCGCTACCGCCGCAGGACGACAGTCTCTATCGGGCGCTTGGCGAACAGGCCGGGATCACCCGCATCGTCGAAGGCATGCTGCTGAACATTGCCAGGGACGAGCGCATCGTCCGTCACTTCGAGAACGTCGATATCGTGCGCCTGCGCGACAAATTGGTGGAGCAGTTCTGCGTCGAAGCCGGCGGCCCTTGCACGTACAGCGGCGACAGCATGGAAGAAAGCCACAAGGGTCAGCAGCTCACGCCCAGCGACTTCAATGCCCTGGTGGAAAGTTTGCAGATTGCGATGAGCGCCGAAGGCATCGCCATGCGGACGCAGAATCGCCTGCTGGCACGGCTGGCGCCGATGCGTGGGCAGATTATCGACCGCTAAGGGCGGCTGATGCCGCTGAAGCCGGTGTCGCCCTGGTGCGCGCGCGATACAGCAGCAATGCCCATGCCCACAGGGCCAGCTCCAGCCCGAACGACCAATGCAGCAGGAAGTTCAGCCACCAGGGCTGATAGAGCGCGGGCACGCTGAATAGCGCATAGGCCTGGTCGACGAAGGGGGCGAACCACCAGATATCGCCGACGATGCTGTCGAGCAGCATATGCAGCATGCCCATGGTGGCGAAGGCCACTGCCAGCGGCGCCGTCCAGCTGTTCGGGCGCAGACGCAGCAGCGCAAGGCTCAGCAACAAAAGCCCCAGCCAGACCAGCGGCCAGTGGCTGAAGTAGCTGTGATGGTGATGTTGGCGCTGATCGACCAGGTGGAAGTAGAGCATGTCCA